>JACQDG010000150.1 GCA_016201185.1 Acidobacteriota bacterium
CTTATAAGGGCAGGCTTCCACGCACTTGCGGTAACCGCGACACCGGCTCTGATCGATCAAAACGATGCCGTCTTCCGGCCGCTTATAGATCGCCTGCCGCGGGCAGGCCGCCAGGCACCCGGGATAGGTGCAGTGGTTGCAGATGCGGGCCAGGTGAAAGCACCACACCTTGTGCTCCGGCAGTTGTACGCTTTCGGTCCAGTCGTTGGGACCGCGGAGACGGCCGGCGGCGGTCTCCTCGTAAATGTTGGGCGAGGTCCATTCCTCGTCGGTGGGCAGATAGCCGAGCACCCGCTGCGCCTGTTTCGGATCTTTCAGCGTCTCGGCCGCTTCAAAGATCGTTTTGCCGTCGAACTTGCCGTAGGGACCGCCGCCGTTCTTGCCTGCCGCCCGGGCGTTCCACTTCTGCCCGTCGGGATCAGCTTCGTGAAGCAACTGAAGCAATTTCACATCCCAGAATTGCGGATAGCTGCCGTAAGGCTTCGACTCGACGTTGTTCCACCACATCAGCTCCTGGCCTTTGGCAAAGGTCCAGGTGGATTTGCAGGCCATGGTGCAGGTCTGGCAGCCGATGCAGCGGTTGGTGTTGAAGACGAAGGCAAACTGCCAGGCGGGATGGCTCTCGTCGTAGGGATACGACATCTTGCGGCCGAGTTGCCAGTTGTAGACCTGACTCATTCTTGGGAGCCTCCTTCCGTGAGAGGTGCAACGTTCACCAGTTCGGCGGCTTCCGGCGCTTCGAAGGTTCGAACGCGGAAGACGCCGCAGCGGGTCACCACCCGTTCGACGCGCCGGCGGATTTCATCAACGCCCCTGGCCAGGAGCAAGGAATGGAGCGCCGGATACAAAGGAGATTCGAACAGGCGAAAGATCCGGTCCGCCGTCCAGCCGATCCGGGCGTATTCCTCGACGATGCAATCGATCATGAAGTCCGGATCACCGTCGAGCTGGACCGCCTGGAGCTCCATCGGGTCGTCGAATGCGGGTTCTTTCTTGAGGATTTGGTCCATAGAGCCCTCTTTTCCTAGGCGCGCTCGATTCGAACCAGCGCGCCGGAGAGATACAGTCGCTCAAATTCGTTCTCATTTCCCGGGGAGAAGCCGGTGGTGGCCGGCCGCCAGACGCCTTTCCCGTCCAGGCCTCCGCTCTCGGCTTTCGTCACCTTGATGAGCGTTTCCTTGGGGACGGTGTTGACGGCGTGGTTGTCGATGGCGAAGCCGAAGGTGAAGCTCATGGAGCCGGTCTGCTTGTGGAAAAGGGTATCGGTCTGATGCATGGGCGGCAGCCATCCCCGCGTGATGCTCTGGTGCGAGCCGTAGCGGTAGTTGGACTGGTAGCCGGTTTCTTCGGCCAGGGCCAGCTTGTCGGGCCGCGTTTCGTGCGCCCGCACCGTGCGCTCGGTGGCGATCCACCCGGTGTGCTTCATGATGGTGAAGTTGTAAGGCAGAGCCGGGTTGAACTTGACGCGCACCATGCAGCGGAAAGCGCGATACCGGGTGTCGCCCGCCTTCCAGCCCTTGTAGGGGCGGTCCTCCGGGTTGGCGTCGACATACACATAGTCCCCGTCCTCGATCCCCATGTCCTTCGCCGCCCTGGGGTTCATCTGGATCTCGCGGTCGGATTCGCAGGCCTGCCGCTTGTCCACCCGGTAGGGATCCCCGAAGCTCGACGACCAGATGGTGTTCCAATCCACCGTGGACCAGGAGGAATGAGTAGTATGCCGGCTCTTAGGCGTCGAGCAGAGGAAACGGAATCCCTGCGCCCACAGCGGATTGACCGTGTGCTTTACCTGGGCCCAGGGCATCTTCACGTTGCGAACTTGGCGCAACTCCGGGTCGGTCGCGCTGAGCGGGATGCCGTAGCTCTGCGGCCGGATGTAGGGGCTGGAAGAAACAATCACATTCGGCAGGTGGGGTGTCGCCTCCACGCCTTCGCGGTGGACGACCAGGTTTTCTCCGTAGTCGATCGCCTCCGGCAGGTCGCAGTAAGCGTTCAGGCGCCCCGTGTCGGTGTAAAAGGGAACGCTGTCGTTAACCTGCTCGTAGAAAGGCACCCGCGGGTAGGTGCGAAACAGCATCATCACCACGCCAGGCTCATTCTTATACTCGCCGCGCAGGACTTTCTCGACCTGGTAAGGGCCGTCGGTTCCCCTGGTAGTCGTGCTGTTGTCAAACACCCGCTGGATGTAGACGCGAGCCTTCTTTTCGTAAATGAATTTCCAGTAGTCGGAGAAGCGGCGGTCGCCAGTGAGGTCGGCGAGCGCCTGCGCCACGCCGGCGAAGATCGCGGCGTCATCTTTCGAATCGTGCACCGGCTGGATGCCGTCGCCGCCCCAGACCTGAATGAAGGGATTCGAGCAGGAGCCGCCGCACTCCAGGTCCTGCTGCTCGATCCAGGTGTTGGCGGGCAGGACCAGGTCGGCGTACTCGGCCGAGCCGGTCCACTCGACCTGCTGGTCTACGATCATGTCGATCTTGGGGAAAGCGTTTACGATCAGGTGGTAGACCCACTTCGCCTGGTTGATGAGGTTGGCGTTGTTATACCACATCAACTTGGTCGGCGTGGGCATGTGCGTATTGCCTGTGAAGCACTTCTTGCCTTGCGGCGTGTTAACGATCAGCGGGCGATCGCCGTAGCCCCAGTAGGAGACATCTTCACCGTGCATCGTCTCGCGCAAATTTGCCGGGGTAATGCGGGCTTTTTCATCCAGCACGGGATTGAAGGGGTCTTCCCGGAAGTAGGTGGCCGCGCCCGGCCCGCTCCACGGCGAACCTTGGAACAAGGCCCCCTTGTAGTTTCCGGCCCAGGTGTAAACGCCGGCGCCGTGCTTGCCGATATTGCCCGTGAGCATCATGGGCAGGTAGGTGGCGCGGTTATGCAGCGTGGCGTGAAAGTAGTGGTTGACGCCCTCGCCGTAATGGATCGAGGCGGGCTTGATGGTGGCGATGTCTTTGGCTAGCCGCTCGATCAACTCTTTCTCCGCGCCGCAGATTTGGCTCACGGTGTCGAGGTCGTAATCTTTGAGATGGCGCTTGTACATCTCGAAGACCGGCATGGCCTCGACCGTTTTCCCATCGACCAGCCTGGCCTGGAAGGTCCCTTCCAGCGCCGGGTCCACCTTCAGGCCCGCGCCCACCTCCTCGCGGCTGATGGCTACAAACTCTTTCCTGGCGTTGTCGTAGATGACGAAATCGCCGATTTTCTCCCGCTGCTCGGGCTTCAAGCCGTGGATCTTGAAAGAGGGCCCTTGGGAAATGTCCTTCAGCTTGTAGCCGGGGAAGATATCCTGCGGCCGCAGCCGCTTCAGCGTGTCGGTGCGCACCAGCAGCGGAAAGTCAGTGAAGCGCTTGACAAAGTTCGGGTCGTACCAGCCGCGGTCCATGAGGATCTTGGTTACCGCCAGGAAGATCGCGGTATCAGATAGACCGGCCCGCACGCCGATCCAGTAGTCGGCTTTGGCGGCCGGGGCGCTGTAATCCGGCGTGATAACGACGATCTTGCCGCCCCGCTCCATGACCTCGTTCAGCCAGTGCGATTCCGGCATCTTGTTCTCGATCAGGTTCTTGCCCACCTGAATCGTGAGCTTGGAGAATCGCAAGTCGTTCATGTCGATGTCGGCGGTCTGGAGGCCATGGACGAAAGGCTGGCCCGGGGCCTGGTCGCCGCGCCAGGTATATTCCGACCATTCACGCACGCCGCGCGCTTCTTCGGGTCCCACTCCCCGCGCATGGTGATCGAGCAGCGCCATCATGTTGCCAAAGCGGAACAGCCCGAACTTGCCAATCACCCCGTGAATCGGCAGGGAAGAACCTATTTTCATTGTCCGCGTGCCGGCGCCTTCCCAGTGGCGCAGCATTTCTTCGGGGTAACCGTCCTTCTGGAACCGTTTCTTGCCTTCCTCGCCGCTGTAAGTCTTGGCAATCGCTTGCAACCCCTTGGCCGCGTACTGGAATGCCTGGTCCCAGTTCACCTTGACGAAGGTGTCGTTGCCGCGATCGTCGAACTTGTATTTGGCCCGCAGGGCCGTCGTGTCGGAAAGCGAAGGAAAGCCCGCGTCGGCCCAGTCCTTCCAGCCCTTGCGAATCACCGGTCCTTTCAGCCGGTAAGGCCCGTAGACCCGGCGCTGGAAGGTGTAGCCCTTGAGGCAACCGCGCGGGTTCCACGCCACCGTGGCATGGTTTCCGTAGAGATCGGCGTAACGTTGGTGGTCGTAATTCTGCTCGCTGCGCACCACCACCCCGTTGCGCACAAACGCCCGCAGGCGGCACATGTGGGTGTCGTTGGGCGCGCACACCCAGGTGAAGGTGCGGTCGTAGCGATATTGGTCGCGGTAAATCTTTTCCCAGTTCCGATCCGGGTAGCCGGCCAGCGGATTGTCGACCTGGATCACTTTCAGGGCGCAGCCGGTGAAGGAGGCTCCAGCACCGGCGCCCAGGGTGGTAGCAAGAGTATTTAAGAATTCCCGACGTGATATCTTGCCCATGCAGTCTCCTTCCGTGCCTCACTCAAACGACAGATCGTGCCAGATGGTCACCGATTTCTGCCCGTTGCGATCCCCCGCCTGTCCGTCCCATACAGCGAAGCCCACCCGCGCGCTCTGGCCGGGGCGAAAATCGACATCGCCCTTAGCGCGGCTGGCGAGCGAGCGGATGAACACCACCCGCCACACGCGATCCTTCCACGCGCCCTTGCCGCGCACGATCTGACCGGCCAGGCCTTGCGAATGGAGCGTGCCCAGCCCCTTGGCGTTCAGGTTTTCCACCGAGCCGGGGCGATGCGGATTGGCGATGAGATTCCCGGCGCCCCAGGCGGCATAGAAATTGGGGTCCCGATCCGCGACCTTCGAGGGCACATTGGCGGCGGTGGTGGCTCCCGGCTTCTTAACCGCCATGTCGAAGTCCATCATGGCCCGCGGATAAATCGGTTGCGGAGCGCTGCGGGTCACCAGATCGCTCTCCCACACCGCCTTCCACATCCAAATGTTCACTAGCCCGGCAGGGTCCCCCATGCCGAAAAACGGTGGGTCCACATCGGCGGAGAATTGCAGCGCCGCGCCGTCACCGAAAGTGGTGAAGTGGGATTGATCCCGGTCTTCAGTGGGGTCGTTCCAGGTGAGTTGGATGGCCAGGTTTGCCCCATCGTGGACGGCGCGCACATCCACGCCCTCCACCCGCTCATCCCGCCACCACAGCGGCATCAGGGCGATATACGTCGGCTGGACCTGGTCCCAGAAGGGAGCCAGAGGATCGTCGCCCGGCGGCGAGCCAATCCTCTTGGCGGCAATCGTGCGTCGCTGCTGGACTACTCTTTCCTGCTCCCCAGGCTTGACCAGGGAGCGCACATAGTGGACCACCGCCCATAGCTCATCCGGGCTTTTGAATTCGGAGTTGGGCATGGCCGAGCCGGGCATGCCTCCCAGAATCCGGTAGGCCAGGTCCCGCGCCTCGACCCCGCCCTTGAAGATGCCTTTGGTGAAGTCGCGCGGGGAGGCGCGGAAGCCAAGATCGTCTTCCATCTTCTGCTGGCCGTCGCCGCGGCCCTCCTGCCCGTGGCACTTGGCGCAGTAGGCCAGGTAGACCTTGCGGCCCTGCTGGAGCGTTGTGTCGCTCGAAGGGACCTCCGGGGGAAGCTGCAGGGGGGCGCCGACTTCCAGGAGGTAGCGGGCCGTCTCCTCGGCGGTTTTTTTCTTCATCGGCGAAGCTGCCTCCGGGCCGCCCTTCAGCCCCATCAAGCGCTGGATCTTTCCCCGCAGGCCGAGCGCCCGGACGTACTTGACCAGGTCCCGGCGGTCCTGCTCGGCGAGGTGCGACCAGGGCGGCATGGCCGAGCCGGGCATGCCGCGGCTGATGGTGCGGAACAGGTCTTCATCGGTGGGGACACGATTGTCGGTGGTCACCAGCAGGAACTTGCCCTGGCTGAAATCCCGTGGCCGGGGCCAGACCAGATAGGCGGCTTTGCCGTCCCCGAAGCCCTCTGGGCTGTGACAGGTGGCGCACTGCTTGACGAAGATTTGCGGCGCCTTGCCGAATTGCGCACCTGCCAGCATAAACTCCTTGGGGGCCGACCGCCGCCGCTGCATAACGAGAAGCGCCGCCAAACCCGCGGCCAGGAGAAACACCAGGATCCAGAGGACTGCCTGTCCGAGTCTTTTCCGTTTCATGCCGGTTCTTTCTCCTTCTCTCGCGCATCACCGCCGGATGCCGAGTCGCTGACCAGATCCGCCACCGACGTGTTTTCGAGCACCTCCTCGAACTGGCTTCTTAGGCTCGCCAGGCGATTGTGCAGCACGCAGGGGTTTTCAACCGCGCAGGCCTTGGAGTGCAGGAGGCACTGGTCCTGCCTCGTGCTTTCGCCCAGCGCAGTGACAATATTCACCAGCCGGATCTGCTCCGCCGGCACGGCAAGCTGGTAACCGCCTCCGATTCCGCGCACCGACCGCAATAGACCCTGGCGCCGTAGCAATTGCAGGATCTTGCCTAAGAATGAGATCGGGATATCCTGTTGCCGGGAGATTTCCTGCACCCCGCAGCGCCTTCCGCGGGGCTGTGAAGCGATGTAGGCCATGGCGGAAATGGCATAGGCCGCCGATCGAGGAAGCGTTATCGGCATAACTTCCGGACCTACGGGTCTGAAAGTTCAGAATAGGGCGGCGGCTGTTTTGGCTACAATAATGCAAGCGCTTCATTTTGCTGGTGCATCTGCATCGGGGCTTGCCATGGAGGAACGGGAACTCTTCGCTCTACTTGAAAGGGCCGGTGACGCGGCCTTCGCTGTTGACCAGCAGGGCCTGATTCGCTACTGGAGCAGTAAAGCGCAGGAGCTGCTCGGTTTCCGCACGGAGCAAGTCCTGCTGAAGAACTGCGCCGAGGTGCTGGCGGGGACCGACGAGGTGGGCGCGGCCGTCTGCTGCCGGGAATGCCACGTGCTGGAGATCGCACGAAGGAACGGTACGGTCGCTGCCTACGACCTGAAGGCGGCTACCGCTGGCGGCGGCCATAAATGGCTGAACATGTCCATCCTGGTCGCCCGGCTGCGCCGCGGCCGCCCATGCCTGGTTGTGCACCTGATGCGCGACGTGGACCGCCGTAAGCAGACTGAGCTTCTGACGCGGGAAATCCTGGTCAGCGTGGGCCGGCTCACTGGCCAGGAAGCCGATGACATTCTCCGCCGGGGCTCCAGCCCGGCGCCAACGCCGGATCTGACCGCCCGGGAAAGGGCCATCTTGCAGCTTGTCTCGCTGGGTTGCGGTCCGAAGCAGATTGGCGAGAACCTACACATCAGCCCGGCCACGGCGCGCAACCACATTCAACACATCTTGGGGAAGCTAGGCTGCCACACCCGCCTGGAAGCGGCGATGAAGGCGATGCGCGAGCGGCTGATTTAGCAACCTCGCTCAATGAACGGGGGGCGCCGTCAGGCCCTCAGCCGAAGGAAACGCCCGGCCGAAGTGCTCCTCAATGGCCTCCACCACCAGCGGCAAGTAGGAATTCAGCATGCAGTGATCGGTGTCGCGTACCGCGCAGCTCCCGTCCGGGAAGCGCAGCTCGCAGGTGGCGCACACGTTGTCCCGAATCGACTGGATGTAGGGCTCGATGCGGTCGCTCGAGACCTTTAGCACCGCCTCGGCGGCCGGCCCCAGCTTCTGCATCAGCGTGCACGTGCCCTCGGCCTCCTTGTCGCAAGTCCCGTCCACATTCCGGTCGATGCACACGGCGCAGATCTTTTCTTGGATCAGCGCCGCCAGGCGGCCCACTTCTTGACGTTCCATACTTTCCTCCCCTTTCTCACTGAGCACACCCCTCTGTGCCGTCGGGGCGGTCGTTGTTAACGCAGCCCGGCTAGTTCCTGCAGCCGGTGCCAGTTGTCCAGGCGGTCTTGCTGCGCCAGCTTCACGAACTCGTCCGGCTCGCCATTGGCATTGAAGTGCCGCGCGAAACGGCCCTCGGTGCGCGCAAAGGCGACGAAGTCCACCGGCTCGCCGGTCTTCGGGTTCTCGTACCAGTCCTCTTTCACCACCGGGTTCCCCTGCAGGCTAAGGCAGTCGCGAAGCCGCTCGCCCTTGCGCGGGTCGTAAATCAGCACTGGGAACGTCCGCGACTCCACGGCCAGCTTCGCCTGCGCCATGGCCATATTGTCCGGGATGCCGTGCTCGGGCATGCACGAGGCGTAGCAGATCACGATGGCCGGGCCGGGGAATTCGTTGGCCGCCATTATCGCGCGGTAGAAATGGTTCAGGTGGGCCGCCGTGGTCTGGGCGACGTAGACGCCGGGATGCATCATGGCGATCTGCGCCAGTTCCTTGCGATGCTCGCGCTTGCCCGGCCGGGCCTTGCCGATGGCGGACATCTTGGCGTTCTGGCCGGTGAAGGTGGCCGTCGAGGTCTGCCCGCCGGTGTTGGAATAGACCTGCGTGTCGAGCACCAGCACCTTAATGTCCAGGCCGGTCATCAGCAGGCGCGAAAGCGACTGGAAGCCGATGTCATAGAGGGCGCCGTCCCCGCCGATGACCCACAACCGGCGCTTCGCATGGCCTTCCTGGTTCCAGCGCAGGCGAATGCCCAGCGCGTCGGCCGGCGCGTTCTCAAACAGTGAATTCGTCCACGGCACCTTGAACGGGTTGAAGGGATAGGTAGAGCCAAAAACCGTGTTGCAGCCGGTCGCCGCCACAAGGCCGACCTCGTTGCCGTAAACGAAGCCCGTGGCGGCCAGCATCAGCCGCAGGGCCGTGCCTTCCCCGCAACCCATGCAGGAGCCGGCCCCGCCGACGTAGAGCAGGGAGCGATCGGCCAGCATCATGTCGCCCAAAGATTTCTCATTCAGGAAGCGCTCCGGCGTCTCCGGCAGGTGGTGGAACAGGTCCATGGCCCCGTCGTAAAGGTTGAGGTCGACGCCGGTCTTGGGAACCATTTCCAGCGCGTCGTGCGATCCGCAGGCCGTTACACACTCTCCGCAGCCCTTGCACTTGTCGGGGTCGATGAAGATGCCGAACAGTCCCCCCGCTTCGCCTTTTTTCACGAACAGGTCGTGGTACTTGGTGGTAACGCAGAAGTGTTGACGCAAGCTTTCGCGAAGGTCGGTTCGCTCGATTTTGCCGAGCCGGTTGTCGAGCACGTTCGGCTCCACGACCCGCGCCAGAATGGCGGTGTCCGGACACTGGTTGACGCACTCCATGCACCCCACGCAGTTCTGCGCGATGAGCCGGGGGATCTCCGGGGCCACGTGGCGGAAGCTCCGATAGATGGAGCTCGCCGGCGGCATCAGGCTGCGGGCCACATATTCGTCCGCCTCCAGTTCTGCTTCCCGGCCGCGGCTGTAGCTGCCGATGATTCGCTCGCAGAAGTCCGGCGCAACCAGATTGCCGTTAGCGGGCACGCAGGAGGCCTGCCAGTGCCATTGCGGCGTCGAGCCTGCCACAAGCTCTGGCTCCGCCGCCGGCGGGATGACCTCCTCCACCTCGTGGTAGCCGCGGCTCGCCACCGCCAGGTTCTCGGCCACCACCTTGGGTCCCAGCTTCCCGAAGTATTTTTCGAGCACCCGGTTCAGGGCGGCGAACATCTGCTCTTCGTCCAGCCCGGCCCGCTCCCGGAAGGGCGTGAGCCGCAGGAAGGCGCCCAGCAGCGCGATGCCCTGCATGCGCGTTTGCAGGTCAACGCGGCTGGCCGATTCGCGCGCGATCCGCACGCCGTCCAGCACCCAAAGATGGAGTTCACCCTCGCGGATCTTCTGCCGGAAGGGAGCCGGCAAGCTACCCCACACCTGCTCCCGAGGCAGGTCGGACTGCAGATAGATGACCCCTCCCGGCTCGAGCCCCTCCAGCGGATCACCCAGCGAGACGGCCTGCGGGTCCTGGATGGCGGCGAATTCCACCGTGTTCAGATCGGCATGAAGACGGACCGGCTCGGGCGCGAGCGTCAGGTAATAATTTGTAGGCAGCCCCTTCTTCTCCGAACCGTATTTCGAGAAGGCCTGCACGTGCAGGCCGAACAGGTCGGCGGCGACGGCGGCGATGACCTTGTTGGTGGTCACCGAGCCGAAACCGCCCACCGAGTGGCCGCGCAGAGAGAAAGCGCCGGCCGGCCGCACGTCGGGATCAAGAGGAGCCTCTAGGGCCTCAGGATGCTTGATGCCCAGGACAAAGGAGCGCCAGCCGCCGCGCTCCATGTTGTCGGCGACGGCCAGGAAATGCCCGGGACGAATGTCGCGCCCGCCTAGCCCGGCCACCCCGGAGTAAACTTCCGGGATCGGCGCAGCCTGGTCGCGCAGGCCTTGCATGAAGGCATCGCCCAGTGCGGCTTTCACCTCGACGGTGAGCGGGTTCGATTCCGCTAGCGGCACATCCGCTCGCTCCAGCACCGTGACTCCCATACACCGGTGCAGCGCTGCAGCCAGCTCCTTCGCCGGGAAGGGCCGGAAGCTGGTGATGCTCACCGCGCCGATGCGCAGGCCCTGCCGCCGCAGATAGTCCACCGTTGCCTCGGCCGTCTCCGTCATGGTGCCCATGCCCACGAAGGCGTATTCCGCGTCCTCCATGTGATAGGTCCGCAGCAGGCCGTAGGGCCGCCCTGTCAGCTCCGTATACTCCTTCATGGCGGCCTCGAGCGCCGGCTTCACACGCTCGTAGAAGAACCGCTGCGCCACCTTGCCCTTCATGTAGCTGTCCTGGTTTTCGACCGGTCCGCTCAACATGGGACGCGCCGGATCAAACAGGCTGCGCAGCTTGTCGGCCGGTGCGCCGACAAATAGCTGCATCAATTCCGGTTCTGGCAGGCGCAGGCTTTCCAGCGTGTGGGTGGTCAGAAAACCGTCTTGTACGTTAAGGAAGGGAGTTTCGGAATCCTCGGCGGCGCGGCGGGCGATCAACGCCAGGTCGGCGGCCTCCTGCGCGTTCCGGCCGAAAAGAATTCCCCAGCCGCAGTCAGCCACCCCCATCACATCGTCGTGGCCGCAGTGAATGTTCAAAGCATGGGAGGTCAGCGCCCGCGCCCCGATGTGAAACACCACCGGCAGCCGCTTGCCAGCGATGACGTAGAGCACCTCCTTCATCAGGATGAGCCCCTGGCCTGAAGTGAAATTGGCCACCCGCCCACCGGCCAGAGCAAAGCCTTCACAGGCCGAGGCCGAGCTGTGCTCCGACTCCGGCTCTAGAAACTCCAGCGGCTCGTCCCACAGGTTCCGCTTGCCGTCGGCGAATTCAGCGGCGAAACCGTCCCCCATGGGGGTGGAAGGAGTTATAGGGTAGGCGCAGGCGCCTTGCGAAATGTGCGATTCGACCCACACCACGGCCCCCGATCCATCCGCTGTGGAAGGAGTTCCAGGAAACCGGACCTGGACCTGGGTGGGATTGGTGGGTTCGGTCACAATCTGGCTGGCTGTGTACATAGTCTCCTCCACTGGTGAAGATGGTGCACCTGCAGTGCCACACGGCGCAGCCGTCAAATATCGAAATCCAGACCTTTTACCCCGGAAACGTGAGGATTAGTCAGCAGCTTTGCGCCATCTCACCCACCCGTGGTGTGCGCCAGGGACCACATGGATTCTCGCAGTTGGCCATCAAAGAGATGTCAGGCTCGGATTTGGCGCTGCCAGCGGCCTTTTCCCCGGCTCCAGAAAGGATGTGAGACCTTCGCGCCTAAGCCAGATGCCCTGCTCGAAGCGCAACCAGCCGAGCTGTTGGAAATGATGGAGGAAATGGGAGCCCTCCAGCGAGTAGTGCCGATCATTCTGGCCAACTCTGGATTGGTCAGGCGGAAAGGCAAGCGGATCCAGCCGGGAGAGCAGACGGTCTTGGAGAACGCTGTTAGAGAGCGCGGTGACCGCCCCGGCCGGCGGCCCACCTCTAGCGAAGTGTATCAGGCCATCTCCAGCCAGACTTGTAAGACAGCTTAGTCCAAGACAGAAGGATCGGCCGCGTTAGCAGATCGATCACCCTGCGCATACCTATAGTAGGTAACGCTATGGCATGCCGCCGGTCTGACGGTCGTCTTATCTTTTGGAATGATAGCGAGTCGTAGCGGACCGCGCTTGCTCGGGAAGCCGTTCCTCGGAATAGACCTCGGGCGGCCGTTGGCGAATCTCCTGAATGCGCGAGGTTCGGATCACGCCGTGCGTGGGGTGGCGGAACTCCAGGTGCATGTCCCGGCCGATGAACTGCATTTTGATCATCGCCTTCCCCCAGGTCGAGCCATTCACTTTCACCAGCACGGGTTGCGGGCAAAACTTGGGATGGCCGGACAGCAGAACCAGGCCATGGCCCCGGTTCTCGAGAAGGTAGAAGTGGTTCCTCGTCTCGATTTCGAGCACAGCGCCCACTTCCAGATCCCGTAGAAACACTCCCCCTTCGATCTCCGACCGGCAGATATTGCGGTTGATCTCGTCGCTCAGGTTTGGATGAGGTACGAAAAAGTTCAGCTTGGGGCCGGCGGTCTCGGTCAAAGGGGAATGAGCGCCCGACATGTTCCGGCCTCCTTGCAATTCGAATGGAGCATTTGTACTGCCAAAGCCCCTATAGCATGAGATACCCATTTACTCGGCAAAGTTTCGAGAAATGGGTGTGTTTCCACAGGGTCTTAGCAGGGCAAGTCTTGGATTATTGAAAGCGTGCGCTGCTAACTTATTGATGTTAAAGACCATTTCATCTTTTGACCATTTGGTCCACCGTGTGCTCTCCCTCCCCCGGAGGCTTAGGCATGGGCCAAGATACGCATTATTACGAAACTCGAATCGAGTGGGCCAAAAGGCGCAGGGGCAATATGGGAGCGGAAGGGCTCCCCGACCTGGCCGTTTCGACCCCGCCCGAATTCAAAGGAGAAGCCGGGTTCTGGACCCCGGAGCATCTATTTGTGGCCTCAGCCGAGTCCTGTCTGATGGCCACCTTCCTGGGAATTGCCGAAAACTCCCGGCTGGCGGTGACCGATTACCGCTCCTCAGCCCAGGGTAAGCTGGAATGGGTGGATGGCATTGGTTACCGCTTCACCACGGTCACCATTTCTCCACTGGTGGAGTTGGAAAAGGCCGAAGACCGCGAACTGGCCGCGCGCGTTATGACCAAGGCGGCGAAGGGTTGCCTGATCGCTCGCTCCATGCAACTGGACATGCGCGTTGAACCGAAATTTGCCGTCAAGGCCGCGGTTGCCGCCTGAGGCCGCCGCTGCGGCTGAAGGAGGGGATACTGCTCGACGAGGCGGTGATCGACGCCGGGGCGGTCCGGTTCCGCCCCATGATGCTGACCGCGGCGGCGGTGATCGTCGGCTCGGCGGTGATCCTATTCGATCCTATTTTTCAAGGCCTAGCCATCGCCCTGATGGCCGGAGAGATCGGGTCGCTGGCGCTGTCCCGCATGACGGTGCCGGTGGTCTACTACATAGTCAATCGCAGGAGGAGTGTATGACGATTCATCAGTACTTGCGCGCCATTGCCGGCGCTTTCGTTCTGGCGAGCCTGTCGCTCGGCTTCTTCGTCAGTCCCTATTGGTACCTGTTCACCGCCTTCGTAGGGCTGAACCTGTTCCAGTCGGCCTTCACCGACTGGTGCCCGATGATGACCTTTCTCCGCAAGCTGGGCGTCAAGGAGGCGGAACAAGCGGCCGTTGAACCGCCCGCGCGGGCCGCCTGATGAGGGACTCCGTCTTCATCGCCACGCGGGCCGGGGCGTCGCGAGTTTCTCGCGGACACTCGGAGCGCAGCCTTGTCCCCGGTTTCCGACTTCACACACTGACCACCGGGCAGGGCGATTCGCGGATGATGGCGTAGGCGTTGGTGCGCAAGCGGCCGGTGATGCCGGTGGTCGGGCTGCGGCCGATCACCAGCAAATCGGCGTGAATCTGCTCGGCGGCCTGCCGCACCACCTTGGGCGCCTCGCCGCTTTCGATGATCACTTCCGCCTGCGTACCGACGCTGTGCTGGAGCTTGGTGATCTCCTCTTTGGCCTGGGAAACCAGCACGCCGCGCCACTCCGGCGCGAAATACGATCCGGCGCGCGCCGTCAACTCGAGGGGCGCCGAAGCGTGCGCCAGTGTGAGCCGGGCGTTGAACTCAGCGGCGGCCTGCGCCGCCCAGTCGAGCGTACGGTGGCTGTGGGAGGAGAGATCCAGGGCGCAGAGGATGTTGTGCAGCGGGAACAATTCTTCGACAGGCGCTTCTTTCAAATGAGCCCCCGTCCAGACCGGGCACTCCACGTCATGCAAAACCTTAGCTGTCACTGATCCTAGGATGAACCGTCGGAAAGGACCGTAGCCGTGGGTCGGCATCACGATCAAGTCCACCTTCTCGGTGTGCGCGAACTGAACGATTCCCTGCGCCGGATCGCCTTCGAGCAACTCCCGCCGAACCGTAAGACCCTCCAGTTCAGAATCCAGGAATGTGTCCAGCATCGCCCGTTCTTTTCCGGTGGTGTCGATGAACATCTCCTGGGCGGAGAGCACATAGCCGCCTTCCAGGGAAGCCAGCCGGTAGTTCAAAAGCGCATGCACGTGCAGCAGGATCAACTCAGAATGAAAATGCCTGGCTAGAGCCGTCGCCTGACGTCCTGCCGCCAGAGAGTTTTCATGAAAGTCCACCGGGAGGAGGATCTTGTTCACCGTCAACATGGCACGCCTCCTGGAAAGAAATATAGCAATCCAGAATCCAGAAACGGGGACGGGAGTCCCGCGCCGGCTTCGAATAGCGAGCGGCTGCAACCCCTTGACGCCGGGACGCGATGCTCCAAGGAGGGGCCGGGCGGCGGCCATGCCTGGACGTTCAGCTTCCGGCCAGTGCGGCCGTTAGTGCGTAAAATCACCCAATTAGTGGGGAAACAAGAGCCAGAAGGGCAGCAAAGTGCTGCAAAATGTAGCGCCAGCCGCTGGCAACCGGATTGCTCTTCCAGGGGATGCCGGACCAGTTCCTAAGACTGCGTTCGGCGGAGGGCGCTATGCCGATCGATTTAATGCCCTGGTTGATTCTCTGGGCCATTCTCACCACAGTAGTTCTGGGCTTGGCCCTCAAGCGGTACATGCTCTACCGAAAGGAAGAAGACCTGGGGGGCTTGCACGTCGTCACGGAGGACCCGAAGATTCCGGAAGAGGAAGTGAAGCTCACCAAGAAAATGGCGCGGATCGACCTGTGGGGCCAGACGTTGACGGTCATCTCGGCCGTTCTGATCTTCGCCATCGGTGTGGGCTGGCTGTACAACCGCTGGCTGATCGAGTCCAACCTGCCGTAGCCGCAGCCCGGAGAGTTCATGGAGGAAGCCTGTGCCGGCATTCACCGACCAGATCGACGCTCGCCACCGGATCAAGGAGGTCGTGGCCCTCTACCCGGCTACACGCGAGGTGTTCGAAGCCTACGGCGTTGGCCGTGGCGGATGGAACTGCGCCATTCGCATTGCGGCGTGGCGGAGCGGCATCGAGCTATCGGGCTTGCTCGAAGAACTGAACCGCGCGGCCGTCGCTCAGCCGTGGGACGCCGGGTCCTGACGGCCTTCGGCCCCTAGTGTTGGGGCGGCGATTCGGGGCTCAGTATGCCCAGGTCGGTGAGGATCTTCGGCGCGGCTTCCTCCACCGCCACCAGGTTGTGGCAGGAGTTGCAATCCTGGGTGATCTTCTTGCCGTCGGCGCTCGAGTGCTGATCGTCGTGGCAGCGGAAGCAGCCGGGGAAGTCGGTGTGGCCGATGTTGTTGGGATAAGTCCCCCAGTTCACTTTCATTTCGGGAAAAACGTTCCGGTCAAAAATGGCAAATACGGTCCGGGCCGAGCGGGCGACTTCGGCCTGCCGCTGCCGGTAGAGGTCGGGGTAATTGTCCTTGTAATACGTTTCGAATGCCGCGGGAATAGCCACGGCTTCCTGCCGGCTGGCATAAGCCTTCTTCACCAGCTCCACGCTCTGTTTCTTGGCAAAGGGCAACGTAGGGGAGATTTCCCTGACCCCCAGGGCCCCGTCCACCGCTCCCTCGGGCGTCTCGAAGGCGTGGGTCGGGCGGTTGTGGCAATCCATGCAGTCCATCACCCGGCGGGGCATCCTGTCGGCCGCCTGGGAATCGGCGCCGGAGGCGAGGTAGACGGTCGCCCGGCCCGTCGCGTCGCTGTAGCGTACCCAGGGAATCGTCTGGCGGCTGCTGTCGGAGTGGGCGTATTCGATGACCACGCCCGGGCCCAGGTGGACGCCGTGGATCCCGGAATCCTTCACCCCAGGCAGATTGCCGCCGCCGACATGCATTAATAAGACTGTTCGGGTGGCGCTGTTCGCTTCGTCGTCGGCAAACCTGGTGAGGATGCGCAGGCGGTCGCCACCGTATTTCTGCGGCCAATGGCAGGTTTCGCAGGTCTCCCGCGCCGGGCGCAGGTCGCGAATCGGGGTGGGGATCGGCCGGTCGTAAGTGTTAAAGGTGACGGCGAATACCTGGCCCACCCCGGAAAGTTTGCTGCGCACGAACCAGGAAGCCCCGGGACCGATGTGGCACTTCACGCACTCCACTCTGGAGTGCGGCGAGTTCTGGTAGGCGGCGAACTCCGGCCGCATGACCGTGTGGCAGGTCTGCCCGCAGAAGCTCACGGTGTCCATGTAGTTGACGGCCGAATAAGTGAAGTGGCCCCCGATGACGACGTTCGCCCCGGTTGCCACGCCGATGAAAGTCACCAGGCGCCGGAACCCGCTGTTGGACCAGCGCAACGGCGGGAAGGTTTCCGGGTACACCCCGCGACGCCGCTCGCTGCGCAGGCGGAAATAGATGCCCAGGGGTACCAGGATCAGCCCGAGAAAGAACATGGCGGGCAGGGTCAAGAACGAAAGAATCCCGATGTAGGGGTTGACTTCTGTTCCCTTCCACTGCAGCGGCAGGACAAAAAGCCAGGAGACGCCGCCGGTGGTAGTCAGCAGCACGCCGATAAAGCTCAGCAGGTTGTTCGACAGGTGGACCAGCGGCGAAAGCCACCTCTGCCCGGCCCTTGCCTTTTCCCCGATTCTCGCGGGAATCTCAATCATTCGCTCTGCTCTCTATTCTTCCAACGCCGGCCCGAGATGACAAGGCCGGCCCGCGCCTATCGATAAGCAAAAATCTCCGCGTACAGGATCAATGCGATTAAGGACAGCCCGATGGCCAGGGCCGCGAAGCCGAAGCGGCGCCAGAACCGGACCACGATCGGCGCCGGCGGCGGCATCAGATTCTTCTCCAGCTCTCCTCGCTCCACCATCTGCTGGTACTCCCGCGGCCGGTCGCGGCGGAACTCTTCGAGCGGCACGCCCTCGGTGAAGATCACCGTGTCGATCGGAAATTTTTCCGGGCGGAAGTGGGTGTTGAAGAAATGCACCGTGAAGATGAACCCGACCGCCAGCAGCCCCTCGTCGCTGTGGATGGTGGTGGCCACGTTGATGGCCCAGCCCGGCACGAAGCGGGTGAAGAATTCAGGGAACCAAAGCAGCAGTCCGGTGGACCCGATCAGCGCCACTCCCCAGAACACCGCAAAGTAGTCGAACTTCTCCCAGTAGGTCCAGCGGCCGTATGGCGGCCGCGGCCCAAGGCCCAAAAACCACTTCAGCGAGCCGACGAATTCCCGCCAGTCGGTGCGGTTGAACCACATGCTCTCGGGGCCGTGGATGAACCGCCGCCAGCTCAGCCCGCTCTTACGGCGCCGGCGCGCCAGGTCCCACAGGTGCAGGCCGAAGTAGGCGAAGGTCAGGAGGGCGCAGAAGCGATGGATCCACCCGGCGGCTTCGAATCCCCCGAACACCCGCGAGAGCAGCTGCGCCCACCGGGCGTAAGAGAACTTCAACATCATGCCGGTAAGCGCCAGGCCAAAGAAGCTGAAAACGACCATCAGGTGGAGGTTGCGGTGGAGGCGCTGGAAGCGGCGCACGTATTGCTCGCTGGGCTCCACGCGGACCAGCTTCCGCTCCAGGCGAAACTCCAAGGAGCGCGGCAGCCACACCAGCGTATGGATGCCCGCTGCCAGCAGCGTGCCCACCCGCTGCCAGCAGCGTGCCCACCAGCAGCGAGGTCATTCCCCAGAAGGCGTAGAACAGGAAGGGATACTTCTTGGGATCGTGATGGGTAGCGTGCGTGAGGTAGCCCGCAAAGCGGCGGTGCGAGCCGGGGTGGCACTGCCCGCACGTCTTGACGATGTTGGCGCGGCTGAGGCGCGAGCGGGTGTCGTTCACCGGCAGAATATCGTGGGCGCCGTGGCAGTCATAACACTTGGCCGTCTTCAGGTAGCCGAGCTTCGAGACCTTGCCGTGAAACGTGTCGAAGTAGGTGCGGGCGATGTCCTGGTGGCAGCGACCACACTGGTCCATAATGTGAAGGCGAAAATCGGACAGGTCGGTGCGCTGGATGCTGTGGGCGGAGTGGCATTCGCTGCACACGGGCAAGGGTTTCGAAGTGCGAGCCACTTCCGGCGTGTGGATGCTGGCGGTGAACAGCTCGTAGATGCCGTGATGGCATCGGGCGCAGGTCCGGGCGATGTTGTTGCGGTTCACGCTGGAGCGCGGGTTGGCGCTGGGCAGTTCGCTATGGGCGGTGTGGCAGTCGGCGCAGTTCGCCGTCACCGTCAGGCCGCTTTCGAGCAGGCCTTTGCCGTGGATGCTCTCCACGTAGTGCTCCACCACGTTCTTCTGCGTTCCGTTGTAACGCACGGCTGCCTTCTGGCCGGTGCGGTGACACTTGCCGCACAACGCAGGCACGTTGCGGGAAAACGTCGGCGAGACCGGCTCGTTCTTCCCCCGCGTGCCGTGCGTGTCGTGGCAGTCCCGGCAGACCGGCGCGTCCGGGCTTCCCTTCGCGACCAGTTGCCCGTGGGCGCTCTCGCGATATTGGGTCACCGCCTCCGCGTGGCAGATGGAGCAATCCACCTTGGAGGTCAGGGTGCGGCACGGTTGCGCCAACGATGGCGTCCCGCCGGCGTGGCACTGCACGCAGGCCGTCCGCGAGTGGCGCGACTCCGCCAGTTCCCGCTGGTTCACGAAAAGCGACGCCGCCCGGCCGCCCCGCGCCGCTCTCAGCTCCGGGTTGCCGTGACAGCGCTGGCAATCCCGGTCCGACATGCCCTGCTCGTAGAATACGCGCCGGACCTTGTGCGGCTCGTGGCAATCGACGCAGGCCGGAATCAAGTGCGGCTGCTTTTCCCATAGCTCGCCCCGGATCACCTTGCGGTGCACGCTCTCTATCTGCGCGTGGCAGCGCGTGCAAGTCTTGGCGATATTCTGCTTGGAGATGGAGGAGCGCGGGTCGGTGTGCGGCAGCACGAAGTGCGACGTATGACAGCTCGTACACACCGCAGTGACGATCAGGCCTTTCTTAAACAGCCCCTCGCCGTGGATGCTCTCGGTGTAGTTCGAGAGGATATTTTCCTGCGGGATGTCGTGAGCGAGATGAACCGGCGAACCCTCGTGGTGGCACCGGCCGCATAACCGGGGCACCTCGGTGGTAGCGGTGGGAGCGCGCGGGTTCGCCGCACGCAAAACGTCGTGCGTGCCGTGGCAGCCCTTGCAGCCCGGCGCGAGCGGGTCGCCGGCTTTCGCCGCCTTGCCGTGCAGGCTCTGCGCATACTGAGTCTGCTGATCGGCGTGGCAGGTCCCGCATTCGACGGCTGCCAGTTTCTCGGGGTGGGGAAAGCTCTTCCCAGCCACGTCGCTGTGGCAGTTATTGCATTCGAGGGCCGCGTGGGGCGAGGCGCGCAGCGCTGCTAGATCGAACAGCGGGGGCACGCCAGGCTGGCGCTTGCCCGTCCGGCGTCCGGCTTCGTGGCACGCCGCGCACTCCTCTGAGCCGGGCAGGGCCTTCGGCTGCTGAGCGATGGCGCTGGCCGCCGCCAGCCCAGCCGCCCACCACACTGCCAAACATAATCGCTTCGCCACAGCACTCCAATCGGCAGATCCCCACTGCGGATCGGCATTGAGACACTTCCGATCCAGCTCAGATCGTTTCGAAAGTGCAATCGAGTTGCCAGCGACTCGGGCCAGGGCTTGCAATGCAGTAGGTTCCACGGGGTTGCAAGACCTGCGTGATTTCACACAGTAGCAGTCCTACGGGTCTAGCGGGCCGGGCCGAAGGTTTGCTCGACCGGCGCTTGGGAATCCTGCTCCGCCGGCTCGTCAGGCCTCGGGCGGGGCGAGTAGCCGCTCAGCCAGGCCGTGTCCATGGGGTATACATCGGGATCCAGAACAACCGAGTACAGGTGCCATACCAGGACGGCGAGAGAGGCCAGCACGGCTTCGTAGAAGTGGATAGTTGTACAGAAATCGATCCAGGACCTAGGGAGCCGGCTGAGAGCGAAGTCATGAGCCCAAAGAATGATACCGGTGATCCCCATAATTACGGCTCCCCAGACCACGGCCCAGTACTCGAACTTTTCCACGTAGCCGTGTGCCGAGTGCGGCGGCCGCCGGGAGCGCAGGCCCAGGTTGTAGAGAAAGCCGTACCAGCCTTCGGCCACATCCCGGCGAACGGGCCACAAGGACTGCCAATGCCGGCGCAACCGGGGACTAGTGGCCAGCGAAATCATATGCACCATCCCTGTTGCCAGGAAGACTACCGAAGCCACGCGGTGGATGATGCCGCGCAGGCCCCAGTTGGCGCCCCACAGAGTCAGCGGCCGCGCCCACCACGGATCGGGGTATTTCAGCGCGAACCCGGTCCAGGCCAGCACGACGAAGGATAGCGCCAGCAGGACGTGCTGCACCCGTTCCAGTGTGAACATGCGCAGTTCGGGTGGCGCTTTGGCCGCGACCAGCACGAGTTCGTTCCTGGCAGAGGTGGGCGAAAGGCGGCGCTCGAGCAGCTTACGCACCCAGTCACCCGCGTTGTGCAGCAACATCAGGCCGACCAGCACAGGGATCAGGACCAGGTAGATCCACCGGGCCCAGCGGACGGCGGCCACCTCGGCGCGGCCGTCCCATTGATGCACCGGGCCCAGGACGAAGCGCTTTCCGGCCCCGGGATGGCAACGGCCGCAGGTAGTCGGCAAATTCTTGGGGTTGACGGTGGAGCGGGGGTCGGAAGAAGGAAAAATATTGTGGACGCCGTGGCAACTGGCGCAGTTGGCAACGGTCTGGGAGCCGGCCCTGGCCGCCAGCCCGTGGAAAGTGGCGTCGAAGCTGACCACACGGTCTGCCGGCAGCCCAAAACGGCTGGTCAGTTGGACGTCGCCGTGGCAGCGGGCGCAGGTTTCGCGAATGTGACGCACGTTGACCGGAGAGGTCTCCATGCTATGCGGCTGTATGGAGTGCTCGCCGTGGCAGTCGGTGCACAGGGGCGCGGAGTAAACGCCGCGCTTCAGGGCCTGTCCGTGGACGCTGGCTTTGTACTGGGCGACCACCTGTTCATGGCACATGCCGCAGGTGTCAGGAGTCTTCTGCCGAAAGTCAAGGGAACGAGGGGAGATCACCTCATGCGCGCTGCCATGGCAAATCGTGCAGTCGGGAGCTGCACTGCCCTGCCGGGCGGCCTGGCCATGCACGCCGCGGGCGTAATCGCGCCCGATATTGGAATGGCAGACGACGCAGGTGGGCTTGGCTATCCCCGTCGGGTGGGGGTATTTTTCGTGCTGGGGGTGGCAGGTGGCGCAGCCGAGGGACTCATGGGCCGTATTCTGCATCTTTTGGGGCTGGTCATGACAGGAGGCGCAGGCCGCATTCTCCGCCGGGGCCTGGGCCAGGCCGAAGCCGACACCGGCCCAACCGGCCGCCCACAACGTCGTGCTGCGTACCCAAACTCGCAAGGCACACTCCTAGCCGAGCACAACATGCCGGCTGCCTGTCAGATCTATCTATTCTATCTATGGTCTAGGATTAGAAACGCGAAACCGGGCCGCCATGATGGCCAGCATTGCCGTGCTCAAAGGATCATTGTCGTACACCACTGAAACGATGCCGGCATTCCAGGCGCGGGAGAGCTGCTGCGGGTCGCGGCAGGCGATCAGAACCACGCGCTCCGGGTTTTGCAACGGATATTGCAGCCCTTCCAGAGCTTCCGAGTCCATCACGATCACGCCCTGCTTTTGAAGATCTGGCGCGTCCACCCGCAGCACCTCGAAATCGCGAAAGGCCCAATCCTGCGCGAGTGCATCCCGCAGTGCATTTGCGTAGGTCGCCTGTGAGAGGGCGAGCTGAACCACCTGCATGCTCCCAACCTCCCGCTTTCGGGGCGCTACTTGCTCCTGGCCGGCGCCTTCTCGGGCTGGTAGCCCTCGAAAAGTTGGCCGTGCTCGGCGTAGTATTGGCCCGCCTCGTTCAGCCCCTTTGATTTGGCTGTCAGATGGCAGTATACGCACGCCCTTTTCTCCTTCTCGACGTACTCCGGCTTGGCCCAACTCAGCCCCGAACCCGCCAGCAAGCCTCCGAGCAAAACCACCAGGAAAATTCTTGCTCTTAGCGTCCCCATCCATTCTCCGGCTATCTTCCGTGCAATCTGAAGTCCATCCCGCGGGGTTGGCCCTGAAGGCCATGGGGAAGCCTGCTCTGGTTGAAAGGGCACATTCTCCGTGGGCAAATGCGTAGATTGCCCCAGGCTGCGCCATCTCGCCCAGTCCGGAGGGTTTCTGTCATTGCACAGTGGGTAACCAGTCCGCTATACTGATGGTCAAAGAGACGCTCTGTGTCCAAACTGGTCCCCCAGTGGC
>JACQDG010000151.1 GCA_016201185.1 Acidobacteriota bacterium
CGCGGCGGAGGCGGCGGTGGGACTGCGGCCGCTGGGGAAGTGGGCGTACCTGCTGTTCAGCGCCGGGCTGTTCAACGCGTCGCTGTTCGCGGCTTCGATCTTACCGCTGTCGACGGCGTATACGGTGTGCGAGGGGTTGGGGTTCGAGTCGGGGGTGAACAAGCGGTTCGAGGAGGCACCCGTTTTCTACTGGCTCTATACCTCGCTGATCGTGATCGGGGCGGGGGTAGTGATGCTGCCGCGCTTCCCGCTGGTCCGGCTCATCCTGCTCTCCCAGGTCCTGAACGGGGTTCTGCTGCCGGTGATCCTGATCTTCATGCTCTTGCTGGTCAATCGCCGCGACCTGATGGGCGAGTGGACGAACTCCCGCGTTTTCAATGTCATCGCGTGGACCACCGCGGCTGTCATGATTGCCCTCTCCCTCAGCCTGGTGGCTCTGTCCTTACGCTGAGATTCCCATCCTTCGCTTAAGTTCCAGTCCCTCGAGCCGATAAGGTCAAGTATGGGAATAGACTGTCCACGTGATGTTTTTGATCCCGGTACGGCCCTGGAACGGGTTGGAGGCGACACGGAGCTGCTGGAAGAGATGACCCAAATTTTCCTGGAGACTTTCCCTAGGTTGCTCTCCGAAATTCGGGAAGCGGTGTCAGCCCGGGATGCGGTGGCGCTGAACCGCGCGGCCCATTGCCTGAAAGGCGCGGTGGCGAACCTGGCTGCCGAGGCTTCGTTTCAAGCGGCGCTCCAGTTGGAAAAGATGGGCAAACAGAGCCAGTTGGACCGAGCCGAGGAGGGCTATGAAATAGACCCGTCCTACCGGATCCCTGCCGGCGCATTGGTAAGCACGCACTTGCCGCCCCGCTCCGCAAACAGATGCGCTGGCCCCAGAAAAGCTTCCAGCTTCGGCCGTGAGGTCACCGGCGCCACCAGATACACCAACCGCTCCCTCTTCCACAGCCGCGCCAGATCATCATCTTCCAGGAAAACCGGTGGAGCTCCAGGCGCTGCCGAGCCATAAACCAGATTCTCCGCCCGGCCATGCAGCAGCAACACCCGCCGGTTCGTATAGAACACGACGGAAGAGAAGGGATAGTAATGCCCCTCTAGCACCAGTCCCCCCTCCGGTCCGGCGGCGATCGCCTCGGCCAGCGGCCGGGATGACATATAGGGATCGAAAATGGCCATGGCCCGGTACGCCGCCTGGGTGAAGAGCACCATCGTGCCGGCCAGGCACAGCGGACCGACCGGGCCCCGGCGAAGAAACCAGGCCGCCACCGTGCCCACTGCCAGGGCAACGCCTGCCAGCAGCAGCGGCCCGCGCAGATAGGCAAAGGCTTGCAGCGTGAGATCGCTCATGTGTCCTAGCGCTAGAGTGTAGGCGTCCGGGTTCTCAGTGAGAGCCGAAGAAATGTCTCCCACCGGATTCACCTGGCGGACCAGGTAGAGTATGACCCCCGTGGCCGCGCCCATCGCCGCTCCCAACGCAGCCAGCGCCCCATAGCCCCAGGAAATCCACCGGTTCGGGGCCTCGGCCAATGCCGCGCCCGCCAGCAGCGCGAAAGCCGGATAGCACGGCATGCTGTAGTATTCCTGGGTAGTGGAAAGGCTGAGAAAAGCCAGCAAGAAACCAATCCACAGCACCGCCAGCAACCGGACCCGGCCCGGCCGGTCCTCCGCCGGCCATCGCCAATTTCGCAAAGCGGCAGGCAGGAAGGCGCTCCAGGGAAAGATCCACACCAGGTGCAGCAGCAGGAACGGCACGCGCGGCACGGTGTTGTAATCCCGCGGGTAGCGCAGGTTCAAAAACCGCAGAATGTGCTCGTTGATGAAATAAAACCAGAAGAAGCCCCGGTAAACACCCGGCTCGCTGCGCCAGGTGAAGTCAAAGATCGGCGGATTCCGCAAAGTCGCGAGCACCACCCAGGGCGCGTAGATAGCCAGCATCAACAGGACGCCGCTCGACGGCCGCAGCAGCCGCCACGTCCGCCGCTCGAACAACCGCCGAGTGAGCAGCAAGTACAGCCCGGCTGTCGCCATCGGAACCAGCGCCGCGAGCAGTCCCTTCAGCAGCAGCCCGGCGCCCATTGCTCCCCAATAGCCCCACGCCCACCGCCCGTCCTCCTCTTCGACCGCCCGGAGAAAGCAATACAGCGCCGTGGCGACCGCCAGGGTCAGCAAAACGTCCGGTATCGTGATGCGCGTGAAGAGAAACAGGCCGGCCGATGCCCCCACGGCCAGCCCGGCGTAAAACCCTACCCTCCGCCCAAATCCCCACCGGCCCAGCGCCGCCGTTACCCACATCAAACCGATAGCCCCCAGGGCCGTGGGCAGCCGCGCGCTCCAGTCGTGCACTCCGAAAATAACGTACGAAACCGCCATCAGCCAGAACCCCAGTGGCGATTTCTCCAGGTACACCACCCCGTTGATCCGCGCCGTCACCCAGTCGCCCGAATCCAGCATATTGCGGGCGATCTGTGCGTTGACCGCGTCCACATCGTCCATTAACGACGGCGGTGCGAAGATGCTTCCTAGGAAAATAGCGGCGCCGAAGGCAAGAAGGATCAGAGAATGGGTGAAGACGTCTCGACCAGCGCCGGCTCGGAGGGCTCTTCCATCTGTGGGAACGGCGACTGGATTTGCCATCTATCCATCCACAATAGCAGGATCAGCAGCCCCCACAAATGGAACCCGATGTTCATGCGCCCTTCCAGATGATCATGCACCAGGCTTTGAATTTCCACAGCCCGGAACAGCCCCGTGCGCGCCACGGCAGAGGGAGAGACGACCTCGAGCAGCAGGGGTTTCAGCTCGCGGCGCAGCCAATCGTGCGCGGGGATGTCGAAGCCGATCTTCTTGCGCTTCAGGATTTCAGCCGGCAGCCGGTTCCGCATTAGCCGCTTGAGCAGGTACTTTTGCCGCCGGCCGCGGATCTTGAAGCGCTCCGGCAGGCGGGCCGCAAACTCCGCAATTTCATGATCCAGGAACGGCGGCCGCACTTCCAGCGA
>JACQDG010000165.1 GCA_016201185.1 Acidobacteriota bacterium
CCGGTCAGATCGACGCCGTTAAACAGCGGGATCCAGTCCTCGCCTGGCAATTTGGGCTGCTGCGCCGAAAGCCCGGAGGCGCCCAGCAAGAACAGGAGTGCGACAAGAGTTCTCATAATGTGTCATGCTCCTATGAAGTGAAATGCGCCCAAGCAGTATAGCAGCAGGGGTTGTGGCTGGGGCGCTGGTGTTCGCCGCCACGGCCTGTGCCGAAGTCCGCATCCTGGGTTTCTGGTGGGAGAATCCGCTGCCCTATCAGGCCACGCCCAAGGGCCTGACCACGCTTAGCGCCGCGCAATGCGGGGTCTGCCACCAGGAAATCTACCAGGAGTGGCTCGCTTCCACTCACGCCCAGGCGCTCGCCGACAAGCAGTTCCAGGCGGAAATGAGCAAGTCGCCGGAAACGAACTGGCTCTGCCTGAACTGCCACACGCCGCTGGAAAATCAACTGGCGCAAATCGCGATTGGAGTGACGGCCGGTTCCACGCACCAGCCGATTCTCAAGAAGAACGCGCGATTCGATGCGGCGCTCAGCCCCGAAGGGGTCACCTGCGCGGTGTGCCACGTGAAGAACGGCGTCGTGCTGGGACCATATGGCGATTCCAAGGCGCCTCATCCCGTGCGCCGCGAACCGCGCTTGCTCGACGAGCGGGCCTGCGGCGCCTGCCACCAGGCCACCGCTGCTTACACTGACACCCTGGTCTGCACCTTCGATACGGCGGAAGAGTGGCGGGCCAGCCTTTACGGCGCCCGGCGCCAGTATTGCTCCCACTGTCATATGCCGGAGGTAGAGCGCCCCGTGGCCGTAGGGGGCCCGGTCCGCAAATCGCGCCGGCACTTGTTCCTCGGGAGCAAGATTCCCAAGTTGACTACCCTGCCGGAGAATCAACGGCAGTATTACGACCTGTACCCGAACGGCCTGTCGGTGGATATCGTGAATGAGAAGGGGCTGGTGAAGCTGGTCTTGAAAAACGCACGCGCCGGTCATCTTCTGCCCACCGGCGACCCGGAGCGGTTCATTCTGGTGAAGGCCGAGATGGCCGATTCGGCAGGGCGGATGCTCGATCGCCAGACATACCGGATTGGCCAGGAATGGGTGTGGTACCCGCAAGTTCGGAAGATTTCTGACAACCGCCTGAAGCCGCTCGAGGAGCGCCAGGTCGAGCTCCGCTTTTCGAATCCCCGCCATGTCCGGGCCACGCTGGTGCGCGTGACGGTCGAAAACTGGCGATTGAGCCAGCAGAATGCCGCATACCACAAACTGACCGGCGTTTACCCGCAGTCTGCCGTCGTGCTGCGCCTGGAAAAACCGCTGCCGTAGATCCTTTCCATCCCCTGCGGGACTATAATGGTGAGCCTATGATCGAAGCCCATAGTGGTCGGCCCCGTGCGGAAATCTTTGCCGGCCGGCCCAACCTTGAGATCCACGAAGGTATCAAGTCCCCTGTGGCTGCCGCCGCAGTGGAGAAAACTTCCTAGGAGCAGAGAATCCCGATGCCCAAATATGTGATTGAGCGCGACCTGCCCGGCGCGGGCCAACTCCCGCCGGAGAAGCTGCGCTCTATTTCCCAAAAATCCCGCAGCGTGCTCGAACAACTCGGGCCGCAGATCCAGTGGCTGGAAAGCTACGTCACCGACGACAAACTCTACTGTGTTTACATTTCCCCGAGCGAGGAACTGATTCGGGAGCACGCGCGGCGCGGAGGTTTTCCCGCCGGCCGGATCTCCGAGGTGAGAAACGTCATCGATCCAACGACGGCCGAAAAATAGCCAGATCGCCCCGGCCCCGCGGCTGCGCTTATGACGGCTGCGGCGGCTCCGCCCGAGCAGTTTGCCGGCTTCCGCATGGGCACGGAGAAGAAGCTGCTGCGCTGGGAAAAGATTGTCGAGTATATGCACAGGGCCGCAGCCGCTTCGCCCCGCGTTCGCACCGAGGAACTGGGCAAGACCACCAACGGCAACCCCTTCATCGTGGTCACCATCAGCTCGCCGGAGACGCTGGCCGACCTGGACCACTATCGCCAGCTCCAGCGGCGGCTGGCCTACCCGCGCAACCTGCCGGAATCCGAGGCCGAGGAGCTGATCGCGCGCCACAAGGCGGTGCTGTTGATCACCTGCAACATCCACTCGACAGAGATCGGCTCAAGCCAGATGGTTCTGGAGCTGGTCGACCGGCTGGCCACCGAAGACTCGCCGTTCGTCCGCCACATCCTGGACAACGTGATCTTCCTGCTGGCGCCCTCCTTCAACCCCGACGGCCAGATCATCGTGACGGATTGGTACAACAAGAACCTCGGCACGCCTTGGGAGCACAGCTTCCTGCCCGAGCTATATCACAAATACACAGGCCACGACAACAACCGCGACGCCTTCATGAACACGAAGGCCGAGAGCCGGATGGTGAACCGCCTGACGTACAAGGACTGGTTCCCGGTGGTCTATCTCGACGAGCACCAGATGGGCAGCAACGGGGCGCGCATTTTTGTGCCGCCTTTCAAGGATCCCATCAACCCCAACGTGGACCCGATGATCTGGCAGATTAACGGCATGCTGGGCTACGCCATGGGAGCGGCCCTGCACGAGAAAGGTTACACCGGCGTGATCACCGACGCCATGTACACGAGCTGGTGGCAGGGGGGTTTCCTGATGCAGGCCTGGTGGCACAACATGGTGGGGCTGCTGACCGAAGTGGCGAGCGCCCGCGTGGCCTCGCCCGTTGAGCAGGAGATGGCCAAGCTCGGCCAGCCCCCCTCCGGCCCGGAGCTGACCTTCGAGCAGATGCGCAACCGCGACCCGCGCAAGCCCCTGCCCCCGCCGCGGGATGTAATGCCTCGTAATACCTATCCGCGACCCTGGCTCGGCGGCCGCTGGACGCTGCGCGACATCGTCGATTACGAGCTGGCCGCGACCTACGGCCTGCTCGAAGCGGTAGCGAACAACCGCTCGCTGTTGATCCGCAATTTCTATCACCTCAACCGCAAGCAGATGGACCTGGGGGCCCTGGAAGCCCCTTACGCTTATGTGGTTCCCCGCCAGCAGCACGATCCGCCGGTCGCTGCCCGGCTGCTCGAGCTCCTGGACGAGCTGGGGGTGGAAGTCCACCGGGCGGCCGAGTCGTTCCAGGCCGATGGCAAGACTTACCCGGCCGGAAGCCACGTCATCCTGATGTCGCAGCCCTTCCGCGCCTTCGCCAAGGACCTGCTCGAAAAGCAAACTTATCCCGAGCGGCGGACGGCGGGCGGGGCAGTCGAGCGCCCCTACGACGTGACGGGCTGGACGCTGCCTTACCAGATGGGGGTCGATATGGTGGAGGTCACCAAGCGCTTCGACGCCAAGCTGGAGTTGCTGAAGTCCATCCCCATCCCGCCCGGCCGATTCGAGCCTGCCACGGGGAAAACCGTCGCCGGATTCGAAATCTCAAACAACGCCAACAATGCCGCCATTGCGGTGAACCGTTTGCTGAAGGCTGGTCAGGAGGTGAGCTGGGCCGGGAACCGGAACATTCTCGTGCGGGCCAAGCCCGGAGCTGCTACCGGTCTCGCCGGCCAACTGGAGGATTGGTCTCGGCAGTTAGGTATTGATGTTAAGGCCTTGGCCGCCCCGCCTTCAGAGCCCCTGCGCAAGCTGCGCCCCGCCCGCATCGCCATTTACAAGCCCTGGTTGCCGAACATGGACGAGGGCTGGACCC
>JACQDG010000168.1 GCA_016201185.1 Acidobacteriota bacterium
ATCCGCGCACACGCTAACGGCTACCTCTTCATCCCGGCGGGATGAGCGATGGTTGCCAGGGGTGGCTCTGCACCCCTGGTAGTTAGTCACTTCATCGATCAACTCTCTTTGGTCTTTACCCCAGCGGGGTCAGTGAAACACGATCACCCCGCGGCGGAGAAAACGAGGCGATCCGCACATTGCGCCGCATCTTTCTTTGTCGCATGCCGTATCATCATCACATGGGCTTGTGGACGTCAACTTGCTGTAGTCTCGCCATTGCCCTTTGTGGCGCCACGGTCGTCAACGGGCAAAACTGCGGCACGTGGTTGCCGACCACCCCGGCAGCGAGCATTTCCAGCGCTTCTCGGAAATCAGAAGGGACGCCGAGGGTCCGCCGAAAATCGCCTCCGGTACCGAGGGGCAGGATTCCCAGGCAGGCTCCGGGGCGGACCGGTTGGTCGTCGCGAAGGAAGCCGTTGGTCACCTCGTTGATCGTGCCGTCGCCTCCCACAGCGATGATGCGTTCATAGCCTTGCTCGAGCAGATCTCGGGTGAGCGCAATCGCGTGGCCCGGTTGTTCCGTGAACTGCGTCTCCACCGGGCCGAGGCGAGCGGCAAGGGCAGCGGCGATCTGCGGCCAGCGGCGGCCCGTCTTTCCGCTTGCGGACCGCGGATTGGCTACGGCAGCAGTTTTCACAAGCGCCCCATCCTCCGGCGCACGTCTTTCACCGTATCCTGCAAAGTCTCCATCGGATCGCGCGTCTGGAACCCGAGCCGACAGCGGGCTTTTTCCGAATTGCAATACCAGAACAGCGCCGACATCTTGATGGACACCTCATCCAGCCGGTAGCTCTTGCCAGCCAAAGGATAAAGCCCGCGGAGCAGGCGCGTTCCCAGAAGCGAACTGCGCAGCGAGAGCTGCTTTTGGGGCGGGCGGCGCCCGGAGATTTTCGCAACGGCCTCGATCAGCTCGCGGAAGGTCCAGTTCGGCCCGCCGAACAGGTAGCGCTCGCCGACCTCTCCCGAACGCATGGCGGCGATCAGGCCGGCGGCGGCGTCGCGGGCGTCGACGAAATTCAGGCCCCCGAGCGGGAAGGCCATGATCTGCCCTTCCAGAAACAAGGCTATGTCGCCGGTCGAGGAGCTGCGGTCATCCCCCGGCCCCAGCAGCAGGCTGGGATTCACCACTACGATGGGCAAGTGCCAGAGCCGCACATAAGAATAGGCCAGCTTCTCGGCGAAGATTTTGCTCAAGTAATAAGGCCACTCGCCGACTATATCGTTTTTATACCCGGAACTCTCGTCATAGGCGACCGGCTCCCGCCCTACGGCGATGGTCCCCGAGGAAGAGACGACGACGATCCGTTCCGGCCGGTGCAGCCGCGCTGCCTCGCAGACGTTGCGCGTCCCCTCAACATGCACACGGTAGAGCAGCCCTGGGTCGCGCGGATTGCGCAACACCACGCCGGCCAGGTGGTAGACGGCGGTTACGCCTTCCATCGCTTTAGAAACATCGGTGGGCGACGTGATATCCCCGCGCACCACCTCGACGCCGGGGTCCTGGTCCCAGAGCGAGGGTCCACGGCACAGCAGCCGCAGGCGAAGGTCGGGCTCGGCCTGCTTCAATCGTTCGACCAGATGTTTGCCTAGGAACCCGGTGGCGCCGGTGACCAGGATCAGGCTCATGAAGGATTCGCGCACCTCTCAGATAATTTCCGGCTTGCCGAGCACGTCCGCCACTTGAATGGGGGGAATGTGCATCAACGTGATGCTGGGCCGCCGGCCCAAGTGGGACTGGGCCATTTCCAGAGCCTCCTCCATGCTCGCGGCGCATTCCCAACCGAGGATCCGAGCCACCTCGGGGTCTTCGGCTCCCACCACGATCACTTTGCCGACGTGCGCCCGGCCGTTCTCGCCCCAGTACCACATGTAGAATGGGTGCACCCCGTGGTAGGCGTTGCCGGTCCGGTACATGCGGATGTAATCCGGGTTGCGGGCAAATTCTCCCTCGTACTTCTGCTGGAGCACGAAGGAATCCCGGGTTTCCGGCAGGATGCGGTGGAAGAACTCGATGTAGGAAGGATGATGCAGTTTCTTCTTCACCACCGGCATGTAGCGATACATGTTGAAGAAATATCCCAGCGCCAGCACCTGCACCAGGATGGGGTTCAGAATCGAGTGGACATTGTAGGGAGAAATAAAGGGAATGCCGAACACCGCCACGTCGGACTGGCCCTCGATCGGTACGCAGTATTGAGAATAACAATAAAGCAGGCTCTTATCGTGCGCCGGGTCGGTGGCGCCGGCGTGGACGGCGATCATTTCGTAGAAGGCCGGAAAAGCGAACAGGAGCTTCCTCTTCAGCGGCCGCGACAACGCCTGGAGGCCCCGCTGCGAGACGCGAAAGCTCGCCCGGTCGAGCATCGTGTAGCGGTCCTCGTTCTTGACGAAGAAGGGCATCTTCGGGTCGAACATCGCGTTATTGAGAACCGTCTCCACGTGGAAAACCTTGACGTGCCGATTGACGATCCCGCCGATGCGGTTCGAGGATGCGGTGAGCGCCGAGCGGGTGTGGTCAAAATAAGAGTCGCAGCGGCGGATGATCTGCGGCGTGTGATGGGCTTGCAGCGTGGGGTAGTCGCACAGGCCGACCCCCACCGACTTGTGCCCGCCGTCCATAGGCACCAGGTTGATGTTTACGTAAATGAGCAGGTCGGACTCGGCCGCGCGCCGGTTCAGCCGGACTCGCTCTCCCTGCTCGGTGACCCCGAGCTCCACCATGCCGCCGGGCGCTTCTCCGTCGTGGTTATACAGCCGATCCGGGTAAAATGCGCGAAAGATCTTTCGGCCCACGGCTCGCTGGATCTCCCACGGCGCCATCCTCCGATGGAACGAGGTGGCGATGATGATGTGCACATCTTCGACGCCCTTGGCAGTGAGCAGTTCGAGCAGAATCGTGAGTACCGACTCCCTGACGTCCGGCCGCCTCATTTTCGGCAGGGGAAGCGAAATGTCGTCGATCGCGATGGTGACCCGCATGCCGGGCCGCAATAGCGCGGCCAGCGGCTCCATCCCTTCCGGGTGGGCGAGGGCGTGACGGATGGCGCGGTCCCGGTCGGCCAGCCCGGGAATGGTCGGTTTGGGGTAAACAACCCGCGTGCCGGCCGGCATCCTGACGTCCAGCAAGTCTTCGCCGTGCCAGAGCAGCCGCGGCGCCGCATTGGCCTCCAGGTGAACCACGCAGCCCTCATGCGAAACGTTCGCCAACCGCCCCACGGCATTGGGCGCGGGGTCAACGTCCAGCAGCGCCGCTTCGGGGAGGCCCTTAACGGGCGTCGACATGGTTCCCTCTCTTCAAGTCCAGGATCGGCCAGCCGCGCTCCAGGGCCGCGCGCCGCAGACGCGGGTCCGGATTAACGGCGGCCGGCAGCCCAACCGCCTCCAGCATCGGCAAATCGGAGAAGCTGTCGGAATAAGCCTTCGACCGGGCCGTGTCCACATTATATTCGCGGCAAAGCCTCATCAGCGCCGCCTGCTTCTCTGCTTCCGCAATCAACGGTGAAGCTACCTCGCCCGTCGCCGTCCCGTTTTCATAAACCAGGGAATTGCAGATGACGTCGTCGAAGCCGAAGTAGCGCCTCACCGGGCCGAGGTCGAAATCCAGGGCGCCGGTCACCAGAACCAGCCGAAACCCTTCCTCGCGGTCCCGGTCGAGGAGGGCTTTGGCGCCCGGATAAATCGACGGCCGGATCACCTCCTCAAACAACCGCTCGGATTGCTCTTCCAGCCACTTCTTCTTCAATCCTCGATACTCCCGATAAAAAACCACGTTGAAGAGCCGGCGGGAGTAAAGATCGAGGGCGATCAGCAGCGGGACACTGGCCAGCAGCTTGGTGTATTTCAAGAACGCCCTGGCGCGTGAGGGATGGCTTTTTGCAAAGAAAGCATAGCGGGTGACGACGTTACAGGAGACCAGCGTGCCGTCCAGATCGTAGAAGGCCGTCCGGGTCGGGGCGGGCATGGTAGCCGATTATAGCCCTCGCTATGCCGGGGCCAGCAGGTTCTGAAAATTCTTCTTGTGCCGCCAGGCCAGAAATAAGGTCATCACAGCAGCGAAAAGCGAATCCTGAGGCCCGGCGAAAGCGAGCATCAGCAGGGTGAAAACTGCCCACGTAGCCAGGGACCCGATGGCGCCGGCTTCCCTCCATTTCAGCCGGCTCCCGGCGAGGCGAACCACCACAAAGAGGGCCAGCGCCACCGCCGCCCATCGTGGATACAACACCAGCATTACGCCGCCGGAAGTGGCGATCCCCTTGCCGCCCTTGAACTTCAGCCAGGGCGAGTAACAATGCCCCAGTACGACGGCGAAGCCGTAGAGCCAGCCCAGCATGACGCCGTCGCCCGGCCGCATCGAGAGCCACACCGGCACGATCCCCTTGCCCATGTCGCCCATCAGCGTCAGCACGGCTCGCCACTTGCTGAACCGCAGAACATTGTTGAATCCGGGGTTGCCCGAGCCGGCGCGCCGGATGTCGATGCCGGTTCCCAGCATCGCCACCACGGCGAAGGGAATCGAGCCAGCGAGAAAGCAGAGCAGAAGCCGCAGCACCAAGGCGCCCTCGATTTCAGGCATCACAAACCCTCAATAGGCCCGCCTACTGCTCATTCTGCACAATGGCCTCGCGGACGCGGTCGCGCAGCAGCACGATTTCCCGGCGGTCCTTGACCTCGGGGAGCAGAGCTTCGCCGATGACGATTCGGACATTCTTGCGCAGCGCCGGGTGACCGGCCAGCATGTGCGAAGTCCCCAACACGGCAATGGGATACACGGGAGCAGACGTTTCCACCGCGGCATGAAAGGCGTCCAGCCGGAAGCGGTTTCGATGCGCCGGCTCTCCTACCCGCCCCTCGGGGAAAACCAATACAGAGTGCCCGCGCTCGAGCGCCTGCCGAATCCGCTGCTTCAGGGTTCCTCCCGGAGGCGCCGTTTCGCCCCGAACAGCGGGGACCACCAGCGGCCGCAAGCAAGCCGCCACGGCCCGGGGCAAGTGAGCTATCCCGCCAGAGTCGGCGAACAGGAACGGGACCGGCGCTACCGTCGCCAGGACAAAAGGATCCAGGCGGCCGGGATGGTTCGAGACCAGGATCGCCGGCTGGTCCGCCTGAACGTGATCGCAGCCTTCAGCCTCGATCTCGTAACGCCGCAGCCCAAGAAAAATCCGCGCTCCCCAGCGGAAAATCCGGCCGGCTGTCCGGCGACCCGGAAGGACTCGCATGGCCAGCCCCACGGCTGCAGATATGATCAACAACAGCGCGGCTGTGTACGCCGCCGCCAGCAATCCGCCCGCCCGCCGCAGCGCCAGTCGGAGCCCGGAATCGGCATTCTCGAGCCATAGCCGGACGATCTGCAGCCACGGCGGGCGCTTACGGGCTGCCAAAGCCCCGCTAAGAAACAAGGACTTGGTCTCGAACCGGCGGATTTTTCCGCTGGAAGTCTTGGGAATGCTCTGCGACGCGACAAGCTGCACCTTGTCCGGTGGAAGGCCCAGTACGGCATCCACTCTCTTCACAATCTCGGCTTCCATGCCCCGCCGCTCCGCAGCTCTCGTGGCGCGGGTTTCAGCAACCACGACCAGGCGCTCCGTTCCTGTGTCGGCATCGACCACACCGAAGGCCGCCACACAACCTCGCCGGACGCCCTGCACCTCGGAAGCCGCTTCCTCGACCTCCTGAGGAATGATGTTGCGCCCGGACTTGATAATACAATCCTTCCTGCGGCCGGTGATGTACAGCTCGCCGTCGGCCCAATAGGCCAGGTCGCCGGAATCCATCCAGCCGTCGTCCATCGTCACGGCGGCAGTGGCGTCGGGGTTCCGGTAGTAGCCGGCGGTCTTGGACGGCCCGCGGAACCACAGCCGGCCATGGATCCGCTCGCCCACGTCGTTGTTCTGCTCGTCCACGATCCGCACCTCATGGCCCGGCAAGGGGCTTCCGGCCGAAACGAGGCGCACCGCGCCCGGCTCATCGGGCCCTGTCGTCACGGCGCGGCCTTCCCGCTCGAGCGGCTCGCGACAGATGATATCAATACGAGGTAAACGATCGATGGGTGGAAAAGCCAGGGCGACGGAGGATTCCGCCAGCCCATAGCACGGCAGCATGCTCTCGGCTCTGAACCCGTGAGGAGCAAAGCGCTGGGTGAAGCGGGCGATGGTCTCAGGTAGCACCGCTTCCCCCGCGTTGATGGCCACCCGCCAGGCGCTCAGGTCCAGCCCCTCGATGGCCCGGTCGGGAATTTTCCGGGCGCAAAGCTCATAGGAAAAGTTCGGCGCCGGGCAGAGCGTTCCCCGGGCGTCGTGCAGGGCCCACAGCCAACGCTCCGGCCGGCTCAGGAAGGCCAGCGGCGAAAGCACGGTGATCGGCGTCGCGTAATGGAGGCTAAACAGCCAGGAGCCGATCAGCCCCATGTCGTGATACAGCGGCAGCCAGGTCACTACCACGTCGTCCGGTCGGACCTTCACGGCATTTCCAATGCCACGGATGTTCGCCAGGATGTTCGAGTGACTGAGGACCACGCCCTTGGGGTCGCCCGTGCTGCCCGAGGTGTACTGGATAAAGCCGGTGTCGGCCGGGGTAAATGCTTTTTTCGGCGAGGCGGCGCCGACCTCGCGCAGGGCCGCTACGCTGGCCACATCAAGCAGGCTCGGCAGGCTCACCCGCAAAATGGCGGCAACGGCCTTCACCCGATCGAAGGTAATCAAGAAGCGGACCTCGGCATTTCGGAGGATCCGGATCTGGCGGCGGACGTATTCTTCGATCTTGTCCGCCCGCACTGGAGGATAGATGGGAACCGGGATCCCGCCGGCCAGGATGACACCGAAGAAAGCGTAGAAAAAGTCGGCGCAGGTGGGCAGCATGACAGCCACCGTCTGGAGCCGCTCGAGGCCCTGTGCGGTCAGGCCGGCCGCCACTTCGGTGGCCGTTTCGAGCAGTTCGCGATAGGTGATGTCCTGCCCGCTCTCGTCCTCGGGCAGATGAATGTGGATGCGGTCCGGCTCGATCTCGGCGTGCCGCTGGAGGACCTCCGCCAGGGTGGTTGCCGAATGCGGCGCCGGCGGAGCCTCGCGCGAAGGAGGGGTAATGCGGTAGCGGGTCTTGAGCGCCGCTGGCGCGCCGCCGTCGAGGATGGCCCGCGCCCACTCTCCCGGAGTCTCAGCTTCCTGGGCGATTTCATCCGGCAACTGGATGTCGAACCGGGCCTCGCAGCGGACCAGAAGCTCCACGCGCTCCAGGCTCCCCAGCGCCAAATCTCGGTCGAAAGAGGAGTGGAGTGACGCAGTTTCGGCGGCGCGCTGCGACCCCAATTCCCGCAGCAGGTCCCGGACGATCTCGAGGGTCTGCTCCTCGACCAAATGCGGCGCTGTCTGGGTGGTTGCCATTCTGGTTCTGACTTCTAAATCTTAAACGCCCACTCCTTCACCGCTTGGGGCTGAATCCATTTTTCGATGCCCTTGACTTGGTTGTTGAGCCAGTAACCCTCCCATTCAATCCGCTCCGGGTCCCAAGGCAGCAGGCGCCGGTCGGCTTCTGAGATCTGCGCGTAAGCCGCCCGGATGTTTTCCGACTCGAAGATGTAACGATTGTGGAGAATAAAGGGCAGATACTGGTTGAGGGTCTGCTCCCGCAGCGAAGCCTGTAACCCGCGGGTCCGTAAAGAGACGGACCAGCTTGCCAGAGACTGTTTGCCCGGCAAGCCGGTCGTTTCCAGCGCTTTTTTCACCCCTGCCAGCACAGTCTGCGCCCGCCCGATTCCCTTTTGCAGCCGCACGCGCCGGCCCCGGGCCTGCTCGCGCGAAACGAAGCGGACCTCGCCGGCCAGCAGCTCTACCAGCGGCTCGAGAAAAATGGGGTTCACGTCGGCGGTTCCGAGCTGGTATACCAGCTCGTGGCGGCCGCTGAGAAGCAAAGCCGTCACAACCAGCAGCGCGGAAGCCACCAGGTCCACCGGCACTACTTCCAGAGGGGCGTCCTTCCTCACGGGCCAGTGCTTCATCCCGCCCCGCGCCATGAGGACCAGCGGCGCGCTGGTCCGCCCGCCTTCGATCCACCCTGGGAAGGGGAAACGGAGTGCGCTCTCGATAATAGCCGGGCGGATGATGGCGAAGTTGAGACCCTTTTCGGCGGCGAGAACCTGCTCGCCCAGGCTCTTGGCGTAGGTATAAGTATTGACCCAACCCCAATGTTCCGCGCGCTGCCGGCCGAGGTCCGTCAGCCGGCGCGCCAGCTCCTTCGGCTTGCCTGCCTCGCCGGCCGAATCATAAATCTGCCGGATGCGGTCCTTCGCGTAGGCGATCTCATCTTCGTGCTGGAAACTCGAGTCGCCCGGGCCTTTCCGCCGGGGATAATATCCCGGGATCGGCTGGGTTTCCTCCACCAACCCGTCGCTCTCGCCGCAGACGAAACAGGTGGAAACGTGGGCCAGCCTGGCGCTCAGCTGTTTTGCCAGCGCCACCATGTGGCGAACGCCGTCGACATTGGATCGAAAGGATTCGTCCACCGGCGGAAAAAAATCAACCAGCCCGGCGCAATTAATAAGAACGTCGGCCGAAAGATTCCATTTCGGCCGGAGCAGCAGGTAGATGTGCTTCAGGCGGGGAAATCGATCCAGCAGAACGCCCAGAACCACCTTGCCGAGGAACCCGTTGCCCCCGGTCAGCAGGATCCCGTGCGTTTCAAATGTCTGACCAACGTCTGTCACCGGCTCTCACTGCACACTGCCGGCCGCTTACCGCCTGCGGACGCGCAAGTTATTCAACTTAGCGAGGTTACCAGACCTTTGTCAATCGCCCGCTGGGCGGCGAAGGCACGGTCTCAAGGCTTATAGAGCCAGGCGGCGGCAGTGGCGGGGCCGGCGTTTTCGTCATAGCCACCGGTGATCAACACCTTTCCGTTTTCGAGCAGAGTGGCTGCGGCGAATTGCCGCGGCCGATCCACGCCGCCCGCTGCTTGGCTAAAAGAAGCCGTGGCAGGATCGTACACATCAAGACGCTGGCCTCCGCCGGCGATCAGGGCCTTTCCATTCTGCAAAAGCACAACAACATCAGGAATCTTGAAGCGGGCCGTGCTCATGCTGCTTGTAGCGGCGAACTTACCCGTGGCCGGCTCGTAAAGCTCGGCGCTGGAGTAAATTCCACCGCGAAAGTCCCGCTCGTCCGATCCGCCTACAACCAGTATCTTGCCGTCGGCGAGCAGCACC
>JACQDG010000169.1 GCA_016201185.1 Acidobacteriota bacterium
CAACTACATCCCTTACGGTCCCACTTTTATGTCGCGCACCCCCCGCTAGGTTGGAACGAAACCGTGATTCCGGTTGGCAAAGGGCCGGAGGGCATCGACATGTCTCCGGATGGCAGAGAGGTCTGGACGGCCCATTCCCGCGACGGCGGCGTCTCTATCATTGATGTCGCCACCAAGAAGGTCGCCCAAACTCTCAATGTGCAAACCAAGCGCTCGAACCGTCTGAAATTCACGCCGGACGGCAAGCTGGTGCTCATCTCCGACCTCGATGGCGGCGATTTGGTGGTGCTCGATGCCGTGGCTCGGAAGGAGATCAAGCGAATGAAGCTGGGCCGCAGCCCGGAGGGCATCCTGGTGGTGCCTGATGGTTCGCGCGCGTACGTGGCCGTGGCCGGGGATAACAACGTCGCCATCATCGACCTGAAGACGCTTGCATTGACAGGCCGCATTTCTACCGGTTCCGGTCCCGACGGCATGGCTTGGGCCGAAGGGAGATGACAGGGCGCTGGCAGCACTTTCTTTGATCACATCCTTTAATCTCATCCGTCAAAGGTTCAAGAGGTGCCCATGGAATCTCTTTGGCAGGATGTCCGCTACGCCTTCCGCATTCTCCGGCGCACTCCAGGATTCACCATCATCGCGGTGCTGGCGCTCGCGCTGGGGATCGGCGCCAACGCCGCCATCTTCAGCGTAGTCAACGCTGTGATTCTGAAGCCGCTGCCCTACGAGAAGCCCGAGCAGCTCGTTCAGCTCTGGATGCGGTTTACCGGCATCGGCATTCCCAACGACCAGAATTGGGTGTCGGCCCCGGAGTTCCGCGACCTCAAGCAGAACCAAAGCCTTTCGTATCTCGCCGCCATCTCGAATGAAAGCTACAACATCAATGTCAGCGGCACGCCGGAGCGGGTCGAGGCGGCGGTGGTTTCGACGAGCTTTTTTCCGTTGCTGGGAGTCCAGGCCCAGTTGGGGCGCGTATTTCTGCCAGAGGAGGGACGGCCGGGGCAGGAGCGTGTCGTCCTTCTAAGTGACGGGCTGTGGCGACGTCGCTTCGGGGCCGATGCGGCCGCGCCCGGACGGAAGCTCATCATGAACGGGCAAAGCTACATCATCGTGGGGGTGATGCCGCGCTGGTTCCAGTTGCCACGGGAGGCCGAAATGTGGACGCCGCTCGTCTTCTCTCCCGATGACTTGAGCCCCAATAATCGCGGTAGCCACGCCTACCAGGTGATCGCGCGCATCAAGCCCGGGCTCAGCCTGGAGCAGACGCGCTCAGACCTAGCGGCTGTCTCGAGCCGCATCATCGAGCAGCATCCCGACTATCCATACAAGGAGTTCAACTTCGCAGTTATCATGATCCCGCTGCTGGAGCAAGAGATCGGCGACATCAAGACCGCTCTTTGGATAATGATGGCCGCTGTGGGCCTGGTGCTGCTGATCGCCTGCGCCAACGTGGCCAACCTGCTGTTGGTGCGCGCCTCCGCCCGCGAACGCGAAATCGCCGTGCGCCAGGCGCTGGGCGTCGGACGCTGGCGTCTGGTGCGCCAGTTGCTCACCGAAAGCGCCATTCTCGGCTTCATGGGAGGCGCGGCCGGCCTGTTGCTGGCTCACTGGGCTCTTCGCCTCTTGATCACCCTGACCGCCGCCAGTTTCCCGAGGGTGGCGGAAGCGGCCATGGATTTTCGGGTTCTGGCCTTCACGATCCTGGTTTCGTTGGCCACAGGCATTTTGTTTGGCCTCGCGCCGGCGTTTCACGCGGCCCGCCATGTAACGCACGAGGCGCTTAAGGAAGGCAGCCGCGGCGGCACGGCCGGCGCCGGCTCCCACGGGCTCCGCGGCGCGCTGGTGGTGGCGGAGGTGGCGTTGTCGCTGACGCTGCTAGTCGGATCGGGATTGTTGATCCGCAGTTTTCTCCGCTTGCAGGAAGTCGACACCGGCTTCCGGCCTGATGGCGTGCTCACGATGCGCATTGCGTTGCCCGAGCAGAAGTATCCCAAGCCGGAGCAAGTGCGGGTTTTTTACCGCGAACTGCTCGACCGCATCCGCAGGCTTCCAGGTGTGGATGCCGCCGGCGCCGTAACCGGCCTGCCGCTGACCGGCACGGGTTGGTCCGGCACCACCACCATCGACACCCAGGCCGTTCCCCCGCAAGACACAACGCCAGAGGCGGATCAGCGTCCTGTGATACCGGGCTACTTTGAAGCCATGGGCATCCCGCTGGTGCGCGGCCGCTACTTCGACCGGCGCGACACCGAAACGTCCGCGCCCGTGGCGATTATCGACGAGACGATGGCCAAGACATACTGGCCCAACGAGGACCCCATCGGCAAGCGCATTAAGCAGGGCGGACGCCAATGGACCGCGCCTTGGCGGACCATAGTGGGCGTGGTCCGGCACGTGCGCTACCGGACGCTGGAATCGCCCTCGCGAGTGGAATTCTACTGGCCTTTCGAGCAGACGCCGTTCCCGCTTAATTCGATGAGCCTGGCGGTCCACACATCCGCCGACCCGCGCACGCTCTCTGCCGCTGTCGAGCGGCAGGTGCTGTCTCTCGATCCCGATCAGCCGGTCTACCGCATCCGGACCATGCACGAGCTGATGGCGGAGTCGATGGCCCGGCGCCGGCTCTCGATGTTTCTGCTGGCGATCTTCGCCGGAGTGGCGCTTATGCTGGCGGCAGTCGGGATTTACGGCATCATGTCCTACTCGGTTGCCCAGCGCTCGCACGAACTGGGGATCCGGATGGCGCTCGGCGCCCGGAGCGCCGGCGTCGTATGGCTGGTGCTCGGCCAGAGCCTGTGGCTGACCATGACGGGGATCATCGCCGGGCTGGCAGGTTCCCTGTTACTAACCAACTTCCTGTCGAGCCTTCTTTTCAATGTGAAGGCCACCGATCCTGCCACGTTCCTGTCGGTGGCGCTGCTTCTGACCGCGGTTGCCCTGGTCGCGAGCTTCATTCCAGCCTACCGGGCGACGACGGTCGACCCGGTGATCGCTCTGCGGCAGGAGTAACGGTCGCTTCTTGTTTGAGGCGTGCAGGGGACCGGCTTTTAATCCTAAGTCTGCCTTTTCGTTCCGCACTCCGGAGGCCGTCGAACGCGGGAGAAGCTGGAACTTCTGAACGCGCCCGAGGTGCACGGCCCGCTCCAGTTTCCGCTACACTGTTTACGGGGGCGTCTGTAAGTCGCTGAGGGCCCTTAGCTCAGCCGGTTAGAGCAGCGGACTCATAATCCGTTGGTCGCAGGTTCGAATCCTGCAGGGCCCACCACTGCTTACGCGTTCGCTTCCAAAAACCGCTCGGCCTCGATGGCCGCCATGCAGCCCGTTCCGGCGGCAGTGACGGCCTGGCGGTAGTGGCGGTCCTCGACGTCGCCGGCGTGAAACACACCGGCAACACTGGTGCGCGTCCCACCCTTGGAAATGATGTAGCCCTCGGGGTCCAATTCCAGTTGCCCCTGGAAGACCTTGGTATTGGGAATATGGCCGATGGCCAGAAACAGGCCGTCCACATTGTAATCCCATTGCTGGCCCGTCTTCACGTTGCGCAGGCGGACGCCGGTCACTTCGTTTTTGGCCATATCGTAGACCTCTTCCACCACGGTGTCGGTGAGCCACTTGATCTTCTCGTTGCGCCGGGCGCGGTCGAGCATGATCTTCGAGGCGCGGAACTGGTCGCGGCGGTGGCAGATGGTCACCTCACTGGCGAACTTGGTGAGAAAAGTCCCCTCCTCCATGGCCGAATCGCCTCCGCCCACCACCATCACCGGCCGGCCGCGGAAGAAGAAGCCGTCGCAGGTAGCGCAGGAGCTGACGCCGTGACCGATCAGCTTCTGCTCCGATTCCAGGCCCAGCCAGCGGGCGGAGGCGCCCGAGGCCACAATCAGTGTCCGGGTCTCGACCGTCTCCGAGTTGTCGATCGTCACGCGGAAGGGCCGCCGGGAAAGATCCGCCGCCGTCGCCTCCCCGGAGCGATATTCGGCGCCGAACCGCTCGGCCTGCTTTTTGATGTTGGCCACCAGTTCCGGCCCCATGATCCCCTCGGGAAAGCCGGGGAAGTTCTCGACCAGCGTGGTCAGCGAAAGCTGGCCGCCGGCCTCCAGGCCCTCCACCACCAGCGGGCTCAGGTTGGCCCGCGCGGCATAGACCGCCGCCGTGTTGCCGGCACACCCGGAACCAATGATGACCACGTTACGCATTGAACAGAAGTCCCCTTCTTTCCCCGAAGTTTCATTCTTGCATACTCCGCCTGTCTGCTGAGGAGGGGAACCCGCTCTCCAAGCGGCCAGCTTGCCGCTGGGCACACTACGCCCCTGACGCGAATCGGCTAGGAGGGAAAGACTATCAGGCTCCGGCGGCCTTCTGAATGCGGCGGGCCCGGGGCTTTTTCAGCGAAGCGGCCAATTCGGCCTCGGCGCGTAGCCAGTCATCCAGCTCGTAGCCGTGCTGGCCGCCGCGCTCGATAAACAGGTGATAGGCCCGTTCGGCGATCTGCCGCCGCTGTTCCTCGCCCCACTCGCGGGACCCAGGGGATGAAGCAGGCTTTCGTCTGACCGGGGCTCGATTTTTCTCTCTTACAGTAGGCATAGATCAAAACACTATTATACTACGCCTCCCAGTACGAAAGGCCTGGCCTAGAACCACCGGCTCGTGATCACCTTCTGCTCGGTGTAGAAGTTGACGGCGTCCTGCCCATGAGCATGCAGGTCGCCAAAAAAGGAGTTCTTCCACCCCGAGAAAGGGAAGAAGGCCATGGGCGCCGCCACCCCGACGTTCACCCCGACCATCCCCACCTCGACGCGCGCTGCAAACTCCCGCGCCGCCTTGCCGTTAGCGGTGAAAATCGACGTAGTGTTGCCGTAGCGGGAGCCGTTCACCACCGCGATGGCCTCCTCGAGTGAACCGACGCGGATCACCGACAGCACCGGGCCGAAAATTTCCTCTCGCGCGATGGCCATCTCCGGCCGGACCTGGTCGAAGACGGTCGGACCGAGGTAGTAGCCTTCCTGCCGCTCGCCCACCAATTCACGCCCATCGCAGAGAGACCTGGCCCCTTCGGCCAGTCCCTTCTCGATGTACCCGACCACGCGGCGCCGGTGCTCGGCGGTGACCAGCGGACCCATCTGGGTTTCCGGCTCGGTCCCCGGCCCGACGCGCAATTGACGCGCTTTTTCCACCAATAAACTGAGCAGTGGCTCGGCTACTTCGCCGACCGCCACCAGCACGCTGCCCGCCAG
>JACQDG010000185.1 GCA_016201185.1 Acidobacteriota bacterium
AACTGGAACACGCGGGGGCGAGAGAGGGTTTGGGAGTATTGTCCGAACTTGGCCTGGTCAGCGGCGTCCAGGCCCGCGCTGTTGATGTCAAAGCGGACCGTGTTGGTGACGTTGAAGGCTTCGGCTCGGAACTGCAAAGTGTGGGGCTGGTCCTTGAGCTTGAACAACTGGAACCGCTTGCCGATGCCAAGGTCGATGCCGAAGTAGCCATCGCCGCGGATTCCGTTGCGCTGGCCGGTTTCGCCCGCCGCGGTGAAGCTGTAAGCATTGAACGCGGCCTGCGGATTGGCGAAAATGTTGGGGCCGCCTGGGGTGCCCGGCAGCGCGGAGGGAGCATTCTTGGTCTGATGCGGCGGCGGCACGATGCCGGTTTGCGTCGCCCAGCTCTCCAACTCCCAGTTGGTGGCCAAGCCGGCGCCGTCGTTGACGCCAGCCGGAAAACCGCTGGTGTTGCGGAAGACCCCACTGATCTGCCAGCCTCCCAGGATCCCCTCGACCAGGCGGTTCGCGTTGGTCAGAAACTTTTTGCCGCGGCCGAAAGGAAGCTCGACTACCGCCAAGGCGCTGAAGATGTGTGTCGTGTCGTAGTCCGACACGGCCTTATTCTGTCCCGGGAACCAGGCGTTGCGGATACTGCCGTTTACGATTGACCCATCCGTTTCACGCTCAGAGGCCAGGTCGGTGCTCTTCGACCAGGTATAGTTAAGGTCGAACTGGTAACCCTGGCTGAAGCGCTTGCGGACGGTCCACTGCATGGCGTGGTAGTTGCCATGGCCGCGGGAGCGCAGGGAGTACAGGGAGGAGTACTGGCTGTTGAAGATGGCGAACGGGCCGAAGATGCTGCACGGACTGCAAGGGTCCACATCGATACCGTACAGGGCGGTGGTGAAGTCGCCACCCGTAGCCAGATACTGGCTGTAGATGCCCTGTGTGGCCGTGAGTCCGCCCCCGGCTGCGGCCGGCCAGAGGTTCTCCCAGAACGGGATCGGAGCGACGTTCTCGACCGGTGTGTTGGCGAAGGTATATAGGCTGAGCAACCTGGCAGCATCGAAGTACGTCATGCCGGATTTGGGATCCTTCAGGTTCGTCGGCATGGCAATGTCATCCCCTATCAGCGAACGGCGGGACTGGCGCCCGACATAGGAGCCCTGCACGAAGAACCCGCCCTTGAACTCGCGCCCGATGCTGAAGTTCATATTCATGGTGTAGGGCGCTTTCAGCGTGTCGTCAATGCCATTGGTGATGGCCTGAACGTCGGGATAGGTCTGCGGGAAACCGCCTTTAGGCGCCGCCGGCAGCGCATCCAAAGGAACGTTGAAAAAGCCGGTGAACCGCGGCACGGTCAGCGCGGAAGCGTTGGCGGGGTTGTTGATGCTGGTGGAGAATCCCAGCGCTGTCGAATCGTAATCGCGGATCAGGCCCTGGCCGAAGAGGTCGTAGAACATGCCCCAGCCGGCGCGGATCGAGGTCTTTCCCGGCCCGCCGAACAGGAACCTGGACAGGCGTCCGTCGCCCTGAGGAGAGAAAGCAATGGCCAGGCGGGGGGCGAAGTCCTTCTTATGGTAGGGATACAGATCCCGGCCGCCCGCCTTGCTGGCTAGATCAAAGCTGATTTTGGGGGCCAGCGACTGCGGCTTGCCCTGCTCGGCCAGCGCGCCGCGCAGATTGAACCAATCGCCCAGCGGCATGGAGGGGCTGGTCTGGAATCCGTTAGCCTCGTACACCGGGGGATTCAGCGAGTAGCGCAACCCGGCCGTAATGGTGAGGCCGCGCGTTACCTTCCAAGTGTCCTGCACGTACATCTCGTACTCCTGGGCGGCGAAATTGCGCTTAACCAAGGCGCCTTCAGGCAGAGTGTTGCCTTCCAGATCGTAGTTCGCCCGGCGGTTAAGCAGCGGCAGCAGCCCGAGTATGTTGGAGAATTGCAACTTGTACGCATTGGCGTTCGCGGCATCCGGCACCAGGAACTGGCCTCCGGTCCCCTGCAACCAGAAGGCGTTACCGTATGCCCGGCTGAAGGAGTTTCGGTTAGTGGCGCGGCGATTCGAGATCAAGCGCACCACGCCTCCAAAGGAGATGGCGTGCGCCCCTTTAGTCCAGGCCACGTCCTCGGTGAGGTTGCGCACCGGAATGATGCGCACCAACCCCCGTGTTTGGGGATACAGACCGTCCATAGCCCGGAAATAGGAGACCGGCACATTCTGAACGCCGGTGCTCTCCACCCCTTGGCGGGTATAACCGTAACGGAAGGTGCTCACGAGCGTAGGCAGAACCACGGCGGTATAGCCGATCGCGTAGCCTTTGCTGTTCTCCAAAAATACGCTCGAAGCAGGCTGGCCGGGAAACTGCGGAATGCCGTTCTGATAGTTATCGTTCTGCAGATTGCCGCGCCAAAAAATCGTGTGCTTGGACGAGCTGTCGAGCGCATAATCGAACTTGGCGATGTAGGTGTTGAATCGCAGGGGCGTGCTGGCGTTAAAACGGAACCCAGCGGTGTTGAGGCCATCCCCCACCGTGTTGTCATTGGGGAGCGGGTATTGCTGGAAGTAGTCGAGAGCGGCCTGGCTCGGACCGATGTGCAGGGGGTCGACCTCCTTGATCTGGTCAGGCGTCAGGACGCCGATGCTGCCGTCCTTCCGGGCGTAGTTGAACAGGCCCTGGCGGAAGTTGTCGGTCGGGACAGTTCTTAGAGCGCTGCCGGCGCTGCGGTCGCGTCGCCCTTCATAGTTGACCACCCCGTCGAGCGTCACGTTGGCCTGGTCGGACTTGCCGCCGTTGACTGAGCCGCTGCGGTAGTCGTTCAACCCACCAGGATCCGGCTCTCCCAGATAGACCACGCCCGGCTGCAGCGACAGTATTCCAACCACATTGCGCGCCTCGAACGGCAACTGCGTGATCACTCTTCCGGCGACCGCGTTACCGAGCGAGGCGTCGCTGGAGTTCACTTGGACGGCTTCGGCGGTAACGGATATCGCCTCGGTTACGGCGCCCACTTCGAGGCTCACGTTGACCGTGGCCGGGGTGTTCACCAGCAGCGCCAGGTCGCTGACGGTTTTCGTGGAAAAGCCCTGCCCCCGGACCGTCATCTTGTAATTGCCGGGAGGAAGTTGCGGAAAGTTGTAGTGGCCCGTGGGGTCGGACGTGGTGGTCCGCTTGGCCAGAGTGGCCACGTTTTCCAGTTCCACGGTGGCGCCGGGAACTACCGCGCCAGTAGCGTCGGTGATCAGACCATTCAATGAGGTCAGAGACTGAGCGCAAAGCGCCGCCGCAAACAGGCACACGACTGCCGTCAAACCTATCCAAATCTTCATGTTAATCACCTCCCAAAAGAGGATACCCCCAGGATTTCCCTTTTGGCATCCTGAATGCAGCAGCAGTATACACCCGACGGCCTCCGTTGCGAGCACGTTTTTGTATTGCATCGTGTAAAATTGGGGGCGTCGGGGGAAAGGGGCTAGCCCCTTTCCCCCGACCTTCCATGCCTACTGCAGCAAGCCGCCGTGACCCAGGCTGGCCACTTCGGCAGCCGTCACGCGGTAACGGGCGAGTAAAGGCGGGAGGAGCAGATCAACGACGTTGGATTTGGGTGAGCGGAAACAACCTGGAGCGGAAAGGACGGCGACGTCGCCCGCATAGGCCAGCAACAGCAGGTTGCCGGGTTCCACCGGCGCCAGGAAGCGCTCGATCTTGCAGCCGATGCGCTCCATGGCCCTGCCCACCGCGTCCGACGGCCCGGCCGGGGCAGTGGTGGAAGCGATTAAAACGATGGTGGGTTTATGGCGTAGCAAGTGCTCCAGGGCTCGTGCCAGCGCTCCCTCTTCTTCGGGAGCCGTCAGTACGAACGTGACCCCTGTTCCGTCCCGGTCCAGGCGCGTCCGCATGATGCCTTCGAAGAGCTGCCGAGCCCTTTCACCCTGCAGCGGATCGCAGTACAGCACTGCCACCACGGGATGGCGGATGGGTCGCCCCTGCAGCAACGGGCCCCGCTCCCGCAGGAAGCTGCGCATGGCCTCCATTTCCTGCTGCGGCACGGCAAACGGTGTCGTCTTCACGGTGGCCACCCTCTGCCATGCCGCAGCAAAGGCAAAGTTCGGGCTGGTGGCCACGGCCAGACAACCCGTCTGGTTGACCTGCCGGAGCAACATATCGTCTACCAGAACGCAACAGTTCTCGGTAGTCACCAGGTTGGCACGCCCACCGGCGACCAACCGAATTTCCAGACTCCCACACCCTACCTCCCCCGCAATGACGCTGGCAGCGTAGTCCTCACCGACCTCGCCCAGCTCGAGCTCCGCCACCCAGATGCGATCCAGACCCTCGGCGTCCAACACGCGGACGTCCTCCTCACTCAACAGGTGGCCCTTGGCCATAAGCTTTTTGCCAGAAGATCGAAAAATCGGATGATACAGGAGTCGGCCTGCGGATTCTCTAACATCCACAGCCTCCATTTTCACAATGCACCTCCCTGGGATCCTTCTTCGGGACTCCCTTTTCCTAACTAGCACCAGGATTATACATATTTTAAGCAGCTTTGCACAGTAATATTGATAATTATTTTTTTTGTTTTGATATTATGCTGAAATTGAGGTGCCTTCAGGCGCGGCCAGCAAGGGGGGCGCTCGGCAGAATAGGGAAGAGCGGCCGGGAATCGGGCCGGGGCTTGAGCCAGCGGGCCACAGCACTTTCGTCACAGCACTCGTGTTTGGGGCAGCGCAGGCAGTCCTTCCACACCTTCCAGGGGAGCAGCTGACGGCTGACCGGGGAAAAACCGAGTTTGGCAAAAAACTCGGTGGAATAAGTCAGCGCAAAGACCATTTCAGCGCCGCGCCGGCGGGCTTCGTCGACAAGGGCTGCCGCGAGCCGGCGGCCCAGACCGGCCCCACGAAGCCCCGGCGAGACGGCCAGGGAGCGCAATTCGGCAACTTGTGGGGTATAAAACTCGAGAATACCGCAGGTTAGGAGCGTTTTGCGGTAGGAAATAACGCGAAAATCAGTGATGATGGTCTGTATTTCCTGTTCCGTGCGTGGCAATAGAATCCCTTGATCGGCGTAGTGCTGGATTAGGCCCTGGAGGGCTCTGGAGTCCTGTAGCCGGGCTGGGCGGACCCGGGGTTGGGGTGGGAGGGCCGAAAGGGCCCGCGGGGAAAAGGTGGTGGGGGTCATGGCGCCACCGGGGCGCCGGCTACCAAGGCGGTGCCTACGGTCTGGCCGCCCAGCAGGTCCGGCAGGACGTTCGGTCGTGCGCCGGCGGCGATGCGCACCTCGGGCACCCCCTGACGCACGGCGCTGGCGCAGGCCTTCAATTTGGCCTCCATGCCGCGCGAGGCTACGCCAGTGTGGATTAACTCTTCCGCCCGGGCCGCGTCGAGCTCTGGGATCAAGCGCTTTTGCTCGTCCAGGACGCCTTCCACGTCGGTCAGGAAGATGAGCCTGTCGGCCTGGAGGTGGACGGTGCAGGCGACAGCCATCTGGTCAGCGTTGACGTTGAAGAGCTCGCCCTGGGCTCCGGCGGCCAGGCAGGCCACAACGGGCACGTAGCCGTTGCCCGTCAGCAGGTCCAGGAGGGCTGGACGAACGCGCTCGATGCGGCCCACGGCTCCCAGCTCGGGTGAAAGCTGAACCGCCTCGACCAGGCCGTCATCGGCCCCGGTCAAGCCCACCGCCCGCCCACCGGCCTGCTGGATGGCGGTCACCAGTTCCACATTCACTTCCCCCGCCAGCACCTTGACGACGGCGTCCAGGATTTCCGGCGTGGTCACCCGGAAGCCGTTTACGAAGCGGCTCTGGATCCCTTGTACCGCGAGGTACCGGCTCAGGCGCTTGCCGCCTCCGTGCACCACCACGACCCGATGCCCGCGCTCTGCCAGGCCCGCCAGTTGTTGCGCCAGCCGGCAGCGGGTCTCGCTCGAATCGAGCAGCGTTCCCCCCAGCTTTACCAGCAGCTTCACTCCAGGCCCTCCGTCTCTTTCAACCCCAGCAGAAGGTTCATGTTCTGCACGGCCTGTCCGGCGGCGCCCTTCACCAGGTTGTCGAGGGTCGAAACCACCACCACGCGGCGGGTAGCCGGGTCGGCCTTCACCCCCAGGGCACAAAGGTTGGTGTGGGCGACCGAATGGAGGCTCGGCATGGCGCCGTTGCTGAAGAGCTGGACAAAAGGTTCCCGGGCGTAGCGCTCGCGATAAATCGCCTCAATCGAGGCGGCATCCAAGGGCCGGTTGGCGCGGAAGTAGATGGTCTCAAGAATGCCCCTGTAAACCGGGAGAAGCTGCGCTGTAAAGCTGAATTCGCTTTCCAGGAGACCCGAGGTCAGCAACACCTCGGGGACGTGGCGATGGTCCAGCACCGAGTAGGCGGAGAAATTCTGAGCGACCTCACAGAAATGTGTCTTGGCCGTCGGCTTCTTGCCAGCCCCGCTCACTCCGGACTTGGCATCGCAAACCACGCCCGAGGTCCGGTCGATGATGCCGGCCTCAAGCAGCGGTTTCAGCGCCAGGTTGGCGGCCGTCGGATAGCACCCCGGGTTGGCCACTAGCCTCGCGTGGCTAATCTGGTTCCGGCAGAACTCCGGTAGCCCGTAAGCCGCTTCCGCCAACAAGTCGGGCCGTGTGTGCTCGGCCCCGTACCAACGGCGGTAGTTTTCCACCGTTTGCAGGCGGAAAGCCCCGCTGAGGTCGACTACTTTCATCCCGTGCCCCAGCGCCACCGGGGCCAACTCGATCGACAGCTCCGGTGGGGTGGCCAGAAACAGAAGGGAAAGCTTATGCTCAGCCAGGGCCTCCGGAGACCAGGAAAAGCGGGTCAAGGCGGGGCCGGACCTGTGCTCCGGGCTGCGGAGATCGATCAGGACCGGCTCGACATGGGGATGCCGTCGCAGAACCCGGACCAGTTCCGCCCCGCTGTACCCGGTATGGCCGACAACACCAACCTTCCGTCTGGGCATGGTTAAATATTCACTGTCCTGCATAAATATACCATGGCGGCATGGGAATTGGAAACTGGAACGATGAGATTTTTGCGGACCTGCAAGAGTAGGAGACACAGGCTATTGGGATCCGACCTCAAACAGCGAACCGTCTGGAGCGCCGCTCCATCTGGGATAAGGCTTGCCGGATGTTGTTCCGAATGCGTGTTGCCGAATGTGTTGACACCGGACGGAGTTCAAGCCTACCGTTAGATAACCACGAAGGAAACACAAAGCCCTACCGCTTTGGCGATGCTTGGCCAAAAGCAGGGCTCAGTGCTCAGAGGTAGATCGGAATGGGGAGACACCATCGCTGGTTTCAACTTCTCGTCGGCGTCGCAGTCGGTCTGAT
>JACQDG010000186.1 GCA_016201185.1 Acidobacteriota bacterium
AGGTACCGCATCTCCTTTTCCACCAGCGCCGCCAGCGGATCGCGCCGCCACCGCCCCGGCAATTGATAGAGCCGGTCGGTCCAAGTCTCCCGCCGCTCCGGCAGTTGCAGAGCTTGCGTGCGCGCGGCCGCGAAATCGAATTGGAAGCTGCGCCGGAATTGCACAAAGCCAAATGCTGCTGCCGCTGCGCACCAAAGGGCCAGCGCCGCCCATTCGCCCGGCAGGCTCTTCCCCAGGTAAAGGTTAGCCAGCGAAGTGGAAGGCAGGAACGACTGAGGCAAGAACCGATAGGCGGCGGAAACGCGACGCCACACGCGACTCCCCGACCCGCTCCACAGGATCAACTGCGGCGTCACGCTGGCCATCACCACCACAAAAACAAAAATCTCGCGGAACCGCCGCCGCTGCAACAACCGCTCCAGCAGGTTTCGCAGCCCTGCCGAAAGCAGGATATTGAACAGGACGAACAGCAGCACCGCCGGCAAGAAAACCACCGCCTGCCGGGGGGCCCGCGCTGTCATGCCGACCGTGAGCCCGCTCAGCAGCAGGACCATTTCCAGGCCGGTCATCAGCCGCAGCAGGCATTCCACGAGAAACAGCGTCTTCACGTCGATCGGGTACAGCGCCATCTTCCGCAGGTCGATCGACACGCCCATGGAGGCGGAGAGCAGCGGCGTGATCTGCCAGTAGAGGATGACGAAGACCAGCACGGCGGGCAGGATGCGCTCGAGCCTCTCCGTCGAGGCCCACAGGGGAAACACGGCCAGCCCCACCGCCGCCGCCGTCCACAGGCCGTACCAGAAGAACGCGACCACCGCCGACACCACCAGGCCCACCCGCTCATTGCGCCGGCGCAGGCTGTTCTTCATCGACAGCCACTGGATGCCGAGCACGGCCCGGACCTGGCGCGCCGCTTCAGAGCCAGTCAAGGTTTTGTTTCGTCCTCTCCCCGCCCACCAGGCGGACGAAAGTGTCTTCGAGCGTATGCTCGCCCGAGCGCAGCTCTTCCATCGTCCCCTCGATCACCAGCCGGCCTTCGTTGATGATCGCCACCCGGTCGCAGAGCCGCTCCACCACCTCCAGAACGTGAGAGGTGAGAAAGATCGTCGCCCCCTGCCGCACCTGGTTGAGCAGAATGTTCTTCATCAGCTTCGCTCCCACCGGATCGACGCCCTCGAACGGCTCGTCCAGCAAGAACAACTGCGGCCGGTGAATCAGGGCAGCCGCCATCGCCGCCCGCTTCCGCATGCCCTTGGAGTACTCGGCGATCAGCTTGCGGGGCTGCTGACCCAGCTCAAATAGCTCCAGCAACTCCCGGGTCCGCTCCTTCGCCACCCCCCGTTCCAGGCCGTACATTCGCCCCACGAACTCGAGGAACTCCGGACCTGTCAGACGGTCGAACAGCATGCTCTCATCCGGCACGATGCCGATCTTCCCTTTTACGGCGGTCAGATTGCCGTCAAGCGGCATTCCCAGGATCTCGGCTTCCCCCGAAGTGGCCGGAATCAGCCCGATCAGGATATGAATGGTGGTCGTCTTGCCGGCCCCGTTCGGGCCCAGGAAGCCGAAGAAGGAGCCGCTCGGCACGGTCAGGTCCAGGCCGTTCACGGCCGCCTTCTGCCCGTAGAACTTGTACAGCCCGCGCGTCACAATGGCCGGCGTCATGGTATCAGTGTAGCGGATTGGAGTGATGCCAGGTTCTTACGGCGCGAATCCCGCGATCCGCGATCTTTTTCTTGACTTCCCCCGCCGCCTCCCCTTAGCATGGAGGCATCACTGAGAAAGGAGGTGGTCCAGTCAAATGAGCTGTAGTCATAAACCCTGTGAGGTGGCCGACCCCTGAGTCGGTTGCTCTAACGTTCGGTTCCCCGAGGTCAGTGCTCGGGGCCAGTTCCTGCTGAACGGCCATTTCACGGGTGGTTGTTCGGCGTGAAAAATTCGCCAGCAGTGGGAGGCGTCCTGCGGCTACCTTAGAGCCCCCGAAAAGTTGACGGCTTTTCGGGGGCTTGCTGTTTCGCCATATGTACTTGTTAGGCATAGAAACCTCCTGTGACGAGACGGCCGCGGCGGTGGTGGAATCGGGGGAGCGTATTCTTTCGAACGTCGTGGCTTCCCAGTTCGACGTCCACCGGCGCTACGGCGGCGTAGTGCCCGAACTGGCCTCCCGCGAGCACCTGCGCGCCATTGTTCCCGTCGTTCGCCAGGCCGTCGAGGAAGCAGGCCTGGCCTACCGCGACCTCGGCGCCGTCGCCGTCACCTGCGGCCCGGGACTGGTTGGCTCCTTGCTGGTCGGTGTCTCCTATGCCAAGGCGCTGAGCCTTTCCCTGGGCGTTCCGCTGATCGGCGTCAACCACATCGAGGGCCACATCCACGCCGTGGTCCTGGAGCAGAAGCCGAACGAGGTTCCGTTTCCCTCGCTTGCCCTGGTGGCGAGCGGCGGCCACACCCACATGTTTTACGTCCACCGGATCGGCGAGGGGGACTACCGCTATGAACTGCTGGGACGTACGCGGGACGACGCCGCCGGCGAGGCTTTCGACAAAGTAGCCAAGCTCCTCGGCTTCTCCTACCCGGGAGGCCCGATCATCGACCGCCTCGCCTCTTACGGCAACCCCGAGGCCATTCGCTTCACCGTGCCGCGCATGAAGGGCAACGAGCTCGACTTCAGCTTCAGCGGCCTGAAGACGGCCGTTCTGCGTCACGTGCAGGCGGCGGGCATGGAGGCCGAGATCGCCCGCCGCCGCGAGCTCGCCCGTTCCGCTCCCGGAGGACGGCCGACCCTCGAGCGGTGGCTGGAGGCCACGCCGCAACCCACCCTTGACCTGGTTGCCTCCTTCCAACAGGCGGTCACGGAGGAGTTGGTCCGCCACGCCCTTCGAGCCGCCGTCGAGCGCGACGTCCGCTCCCTGATCATCTCCGGCGGCGTGGCCTCGAATTCCCGCCTCCGCCAGCGCTTCTCCGGCCAGGCCGTTCCTTACCCTGTGTATTTCCCCAGCCTGCGTCTCTCCACCGACAATGCTGCCATGATTGCCGCCGCCGCATACCCCAAGTTCCTCTCCGGCCGCTTCTCCGACCTCTCCCTGGCGGCAGAAGCTTCGCTGGCCCTATAATGAAGTCTCGGGTTTCATGAGAACCGCGCTGATCACCGGCGTCACGGGCCAGGATGGTTCTTACCTGGCCGAATTTCTCGTCCGCAAAGGTTACATTGTCCACGGACTGAAGCGGCGATCCAGCAGTTTCAACACCGAGCGCGTCGAAGGCATCTACCGCGACTTCCATGACCAGGAAGCCCGCTTCTTTATGCACTTCTCCGATCTTTCCGACTCGAGCAGCCTCACGCTGCTGCTGCACCGGCTCCAGCCCGACGAGATTTACAACCTCGGCGCCCAAAGCCATGTTCGCGTCAGTTTCGACATACCCGAGTACACTTCCGACATAACGGGCTGCGGCACAGTCCGGCTGCTCGAAGCCATCCGCCAGACCGGCCTCAAGACCCGGTTCTACCAGGCTTCGTCGAGCGAAATGTTCGGTTTGAGCCCCGCGCCGCAGAACGAGGACACGCCCTTCCATCCCCGCAGCCCCTATGGGTGCGCCAAAGCTTTCGCCTACTGGGTGACCGTCAACTACCGGGAAAGCTATGGGATGTTCACCTCGAACGGGATCTTATTCAACCACGAATCGCCCCGGCGCGGCGAAACCTTCGTTACCCGCAAGATTACCCGCGCCGTAGCCCACATCAAGTTCGGCCTGCAGGATAAGCTGTACCTGGGCAACCTCAACGCCCGCCGTGACTGGGGTTACGCCCCCGACTACGTGGAGGCCATGTGGTTGATGTTGCAGCAGGACCAGCCCGAAGATTTCGTCATCGGCACCGGCGTCCCGCATTCTGTGCAAGATTTCGTCGAGCTGGCCTTTGACTATGCGGGCCTGGACTGGCGCCGCCATGTCGAGATCGACCCCCGCTACCATCGCCCGGCCGAGATCAATGAGCTGTGCGCCGACGCCACCAGGGCCCGGCAGAAGCTCGGCTGGCACCACACGGTGGGATTTGAGGAGCTGGTGCGCCTGATGGTGGACGCCGACCTGGCGGCTCTGGCCGCGCGCAAGGCCGGCGTGCTGGCCCCGGCCTCTCTGTCGCCTTGAGCGGGCGCTCCGCTATGAACCTCGCCGCGAAAAACATCTGCGTGACCGGCGGCGCCGGCTTCCTGGGCTCGTTCCTCGTGGAGACCTTGCAGGTCCGTGGCTGCCGGCAGATTTTTGTTCCCCGCCGCCGCGATTACGACCTCACCACCGCCCAGGGCATTCAGGCGATGTTCGATCAGTCGCGCCCCGAGGTGCTGTTCCACCTGGCGGCGGTGGTCGGCGGCATCGGCGCCAACCGCGATAACCCCGGCCGCTTCTTTTACGAGAACGCCGTCATGGGCATTCAACTGCTCGAATACGCCCGGCGTTGCGGGGTCGAGAAGACCATCGTGGCGGGAACCATCTGCGCCTATCCCAAGTTCACTCCCCTCCCGTTTCGCGAGGACGACTTGTGGAACGGCTACCCGGAAGAGACCAACGCCCCTTACGGCATCGCCAAGAAGGCGCTGCTCGTCCAGTGCCAGGCCTACCGGCAGCAGTATGG
>JACQDG010000156.1 GCA_016201185.1 Acidobacteriota bacterium
ACCTGAACCGGCTCCAGGCCGGCGATTACCTGGCGCTGCTGGCCTATATCCACATGAATGAGGCCAACGAGAGGCGACTCCAGGCCGCCCGTCATGCTGTTCGTGACCAAAAGAAGGTCGCGACATGCCTGGGCTTTGGCCCGCGCTTCCTTCACTCCACCGGGCAGGCCTACAAGGGCGGGCCTAACACGGGAGTGTTCTTGCAGATCACGGCGGAGTATGCCGACGATCTGCCGGTGCCCGGTCAGAAATACACCTTTGGGATTGTGATTGCGGCGCAGGCGCGCGGCGATCTCCGGGTGCTTTCCGAGCGGAACCGGCGCGCATTGAGGGTTCATCTGGGCGCAGATGTCCCCGCAGGAGTGGCGGTGCTTGGCGCGGCGGTCGAGCAAGCGCTGGCGTAACAGCGATAAGAGAGGAATTTCATCGAGAAAGGAGCAACTAGCATGCAACTCGGCATGGTCGGCCTTGGGAGAATGGGGGCCAATATGGTGCGCCGCTTGATGGCAGGGAAGCACCAGTGCGTGGTGTACGATCTCAGCGCGGATAGTGTGAAGCAATTGGCCAGCGAGGGGGCGACCGGCACGACCACGCTGGAGGAGCTCGTACGCAGCCTGAACAAACCACGGGCGGCGTGGGTGATGGTCCCGGCCGGGGATCCGACTGAGAGAACCGTCATGTCGCTGGCCGCGAAAATGGAGCCGGGCGACATCATCATTGACGGCGGCAACTCCTACTTCAAAGACGATGTTCGGCGGGCCAAAGCGCTCCAGCCGAAGGGCATCCAATACGTGGATGTCGGCACCAGCGGCGGTATCTGGGGAGTCGAGCGAGGCTACTGCATGATGATCGGCGGGGAGCCGGCGACGATCCGCCGCCTTGAGCCTATTTTCAATACCCTCGCGCCCGGCCGCGGGGACACCCCTCGCACGCCGGGACGAGAAAAAATGGGCGGCACCGCCGAGGAGGGATACCTGCGCTGTGGCCCGTCCGGCGCGGGCCATTTCGTGAAGATGGTTCACAACGGCATCGAGTACGGATTGATGCAGGCTTATGCCGAGGGCTTCGACATTTTTCGGAACGCGAACTCCAAGGAGCTTCCCGAGGAGCACCGCTACGACCTCAATGTGACGGACATTGCCGAAGTCTGGAGGCGCGGCAGCGTGGTCGGCTCCTGGCTGCTCGACCTGACAGCCATGGCCCTGGCGGAGAATCCATCACTTTCCAGCTTTACCGGCTCCGTTCAGGATTCCGGCGAAGGGCGCTGGACCATCATGGCCGCAGTCGAGGAGGCGGTGCCGGCCGACGTGCTCTCCGCGTCGCTGTATACGCGTTTCCGGTCGCGGCAGGAGCACACCTTTGCGGAAAGGGTGCTTTCGGCGATGCGGTATAAGTTCGGCGGCCATGTCGAACGCGCAGCGGGCGGTTAGGAGCGGCTTATGGCAAGCGCAAAAAAGAGCAACGAACATCCCGATTCGAAGCGAACACTGGCAGTTGACATAGGCGGCACAGGCATCAAGGTTATGGTTTTGGATGAAAACGGGAGACCGCTGACGGAGCGGTCCCGGGTGGGGACTCCCCAGCCGGCCACTCCGAGCGCGGTGCTCGGAGCTATCGTAGGCTTAGTCAAGAAGCAGGACGCCTTCAGCCGCGCCTCCGTCGGGTTTCCGGGCGTTGTCCGCAACGGCATCACGGAAACGGCGCCCAACCTGAATCCGGCGTGGAAGGGTTTTAATTTGGCTCAAACGCTCTCCAGGCGACTGGGCAAGCCGGTGAGAGTGGCCAATGACGCAGACGTGCAAGGGTTCGGAGCCATCACCGGGCGCGGCGTCGAACTGGTGGTTACCCTGGGAACCGGTCTCGGTTCGGCGCTTTTTGTCAATGGCCGGCTCGTACCCAATTTGGAAGTAGCCCATCATGCCTTTCGAAAAGGCAAAACCTACGAGGAGAATCTGGGCAACGCCGCGTTGAAAAAGGCCGGGAAAAAGAAATGGAACAAGACGCTGCGCCGGGCCATTTTAGAGCTCGAGCGCCTGTTTAACTACGACTTCCTGTTCATCGGCGGCGGCAATGCGAAGAAGATCGCTGGCGGGCTGCCGACCAACGTCAAAGTTGTTTCGAACGTCGCCGGGCTGCTGGGCGGAATCGCTTTGTGGCGCGACTAGGCACCCGCCGGCCGCTGCAAAGGACAATCATTGGAAGGGAAGATACGCAAGGGGGAATGGCAATGACAACCACAGAGGCCATCCGCGGAGCAGCGGAAAAGGCCACTCATTCTGGCGATCCGTGCGTGATAGTGATCTTCGGCGCCGCGGGAGACCTGACCAAGCGCAAACTGATCCCGGCGCTTTACAACCTGGCGAAGGGCAATTTGCTCCCGAGGAACTTCGCGGTGGTTGGGCTCGCGCGTAACGAGATGAACACGGAGCAGTTTCGCGAGAGAATGAGCCAGGACATCCAGGAGTTTGCCACCGACCACTTCGATCACAACCTCTGGGAAGGGATGGTCAAGAGGCTCTACTACATGCCGGGGACGTTCGGGGATGCCAACGCGTACAAGAATCTACGAGCCCTTCTGGGCCGGGTCGATCAAGAGCAGGGCACACGCTGCAACTACCTCTTTTACCTGGCCACCAATCCCAGCTTCTTCGGTGAGATCATCCGCCAACTGGGGACCGTGGGTCTCGCGCATGAGGAGAACGGCCAATGGCGGCGAGTGATCATTGAGAAACCGTTTGGGCGCGACCTCGACACCGCCCGGGTTCTCAACAAAGAGATCACGAAAACTCTCGAGGAGAGCCAGATCTACCGCATCGACCACTATCTGGGTAAGGAGACCGTGCAAAACATTATGGTCTTCCGTTTCGGCAACAGCATCTTCGAGCCGGTGTGGAACCGTCGTTATATCGACCACGTGCAGATCACCGTCGCGGAGACGGTGGGGGTGGAACAGCGCGGCCTCTACTACGAAGAGGCGGGCGCGCTCCGCGACATGGTGCCGAACCACATTTTCCAACTGATCGCTCTGATCGCCATGGAGCCCCCGATCTCCTTCGACGCGGAGGAGGTCCGCGACGAAAAAGCGAAGGTGCTGCGCGCCATCCAGCCCCTGGACCCGGAAGATGTGCTGACCCGCGCGGTACGCGGGCAGTATGGCGAAGGCACCATCAACCGGGAGAGTGCGCCTGGTTACCGCAGGGAAGTGGACGTGGCGCCGGACTCGCCAACAGAGACATTTGTGGCGCTGAAGCTGTTGATCGACAACTGGCGCTGGGCGGATGTGCCGTTTTACCTGCGGACCGGCAAGCGGATGCCCAAGCGCTTGACCGAGATCGCGATTCAGTACAAGCGCGCTCCGTTCCTGCTGTTTCGCAAGACGCCCGTCGAACACCTGACTCCGAACCTTCTGGTTTTGCAAATCCAGCCGGACGAAGGCATCAAGGTACGCTTCGGCGCAAAGGTGCCCGGGCCGACGGTGCAGATGGGAGCGGTGGATATGGACTTTCGCTATGCCGATTACTTCGGCACCACGCCCAGCACCCGGCCGCCATGCAGCACCACGGCGCAGTTGTACAAGCTGTCCTCGATCCGGAGCGGCACGCCGACCACCGCGACCAGGCGATGCTTCGCCGTCGCTGCAGCGACCTGGCGCAAGCCATCGAGCACCCTTATCTCGGCCCGCCAAGAAACCACGCTACATTGCGGCCGCTGTGAATGACGATCTGGGAGGGCCAGCGGTGCGGGTCGTAAGGCTCATGCAGCACGGTGTGAATGATCGGGGCTTTCTCGCCGCCAGCCGTGAAAAACAGGATCTGACGCGCGGCCAGCAAGACGCCTGGCAGCAGGGTGATGCGCCAGGTGGTCAGCTTTGCTACGTGGACCGCGGCGGCGATACCGGACCTGTCATCCACCAGAGCTTCGCCCGGGAACAAACTGGCGGTATGGCCGTCGGCGCCGAGGCCCAGGTGCAAGACGTCGAAAGAAGGCAGCGTGCCCTCAGTCAGCCTGAAAAACTGGCGGATATTTTCCGTGTACTGCTGGGCCGCCGACTCAGCGGGCAGTTCAGCCCGGATGCGATGGATCTGGCCCTCAGGGATGCGTGCCGGGCCGAGAAGCGCTTCCTGGGCGAGCCGGTAATTGCTATCGGAGTGTGCCGGAGGAACCACGCGCTCGTCCACCCAAAAGACATGGACGCCGTCCCAGCGAAAGGGGGAAGCCGCGAGCCTGGCGAAAAGAACCTGCGGCGTGGTCCCGCCGGAAAGAGCCAGCGTGGCGAAACCCCGGTCCTTTCGCGCCTCTTCCAACCGCCCGATCACATATTGAGCGGCGGCTTCGGCGGCAGTTTCCAGATCGGGCCGCTCATGCCATTGAATCGCCATTTGCTGAAAATCTGCGCCGGCCGCGTGCACTTGTCGGCGGCCCTTTAGGATAATATCCCTGGGCAACGGCAGGTTCAAGAACCAATTTCTTGCAGAAATATCAGCGAGCGAGATGATTCAGGAGGAGTTCAGGAACTTGCTCGCGGCTCCGGATGCCAGCAGCCACGAGCTTTGAACGCTTCCAATGAGAATCCGGGCCTCATATCATGGAAACTGTTCATGGAAACTGTACTTGCCCGGGCACACTAAGCTGTGGTAGTTTTTCGCCGACATTCGTCGGCTGGCTTTGAAAGAGCTCTCATGGGACGGCGTGCGTTGGAGGTCTCTTGGTTCGAAAGCTGAACGCGGCGTCTCCGCTGCTGGCGTTGTCGCTCTGGATTCCTGGCGCCAGGGTGAGTGCCACAATCACTCAGGCGGGCGCTCAGAGTCCTCCCGCTTTTGTGCAACGCATTCCGCGGCAGGCCGCGGCGGCCACGGCCGCCATACAAGGCATCGTGCGGAATGAGGATCGTCTGGGCCTGGGCGGTGTGACGGTCATTCTCCGGGATGTTTCTGGCGGCCAGAGTTTTCAGGCGAACACTACCGGCGACGGCGTCTTCCGCCTGCTCAACTTGCCCGCAGGCCGCTATGAGATGACCGCTCGGCGGGAAGGGTTCGAGCCCTTTGAGCGAGCGGACATTCCGCTCGCGGCGGGCGACGTTTTCACCTTAGATATGAGTTTGAAAATGATTCCCGCCGCTGGTCCCATGCGCCTGCGCGAGCTGCCGCGATGGCCGGACCTCGGCCCCTTACCGCCTCCGCCTGCGGCTGCTCCAGCGTCTCCGTATCACACGCTTACCTGGGCTCCTGCCCCAGGACCTGCCGGCGAGCCGCCACAAGCCTTGCCGCCGGACGACAAGGTCTTTGCTCGCGTGCCAGATCGCTGGACCTACCAATGGCCAATCTACCGCCGCTACTCCGAGAGTGGCGAGTACCCCTGGACGGTCGGCCACTGGTACGACCCCTTTAGCCGCCACAAGCTCAAGGGAGACTACCCCCTGTTTGGAAGAACCTTTCTGAACATAACCGGCACCAGCGACACCTTCGTCGATGGCCGACGCCTGCCTACCCCGAGCAACGTCGGCGCGGAGCGTCCCGGGAGCAAAGAGTTTTTCGGGCGGTCCGGCCAGTTCTTCACCAGTGAAAACCTGAGCTTTTCATTTGATCTCTTCCACGGCGACACCTCTTTTCGCCCGATTGACTGGCGCTTCAGGGTAACACCGGAGGTAAACATCAACTACTTCAACGTCAAGGAGAGAGGCATTGTCAACGCCGATGTAAGGAAAGGGACGACTCGCACCGACGCCCACCTCGGGCTGCAGGAAGCGTTCTTCGAAGTCAAGCTGCACGACCTGAGCCATGACTATGACTTCGTCTCAGCGCGCGCCGGCATCCAGCCCTTTACCAGCGATTTCCGGGGGTTCATATTCTCCGATCAGGAGCCCGGTTTCCGGCTGTTCGGCAACCTACGTTCCAACCGCTACCAGTACAACGCGGCTTATTTTTCCATGCTGGAGAAGGATACGAACAGCGGCCTGAATACCCTGCAGAGCCGCAACCAGCAAGTATTCATTGCAAATCTTTACCGGCAGGACTTTATCAAGCTGGGTTACACCATCCAGGCCAGCTTTCACTACGACAAGGACGATCCATCCTTTCAACTCGACAACAACAACTTCCTGGTTCGGCCCGCCCCGATCGGCAACGTGAGAGAGCACAGCATCCGGGCGTATTACCTGGGCGTGGCCGGGGATGGGCATATCGGCCGGATCAACGTCAGTCACGCTTTCTATCAGGTCTTAGGCCACGATAAATTCAACCTCATCGCCGGAAGACGTGTGGACATCAATGCGCGCATGGCGGCGCTGGAACTGTCGCGTGACAAAGACTGGATGCGGTTCAAGGCGTCATTCTTCTGGGCGTCGGGCGATTCCAACCCCCGCGACGGCCACGCCCACGGGTTTGACGCCATCTTCGACAACCCGAATTTTGCCGGAGGTTTTTTCAGTTTCTGGGGCCGGGAGGGAATCCGGCTGACCAGCACCGGGGTCGGTCTGGATGGGTTAAACAGCCTCCTACCGAGCTTGCGTTCCAGCAAGACACAAGGCCAGGCGAACTTCGTCAATCCCGGGCTGTACCTGTACAATGCGGGGGCGGACCTGGATCTCACGCCCAAGATGCGCGTCTCCCTCAACGAGAACCTCGTTCGGTTCCACCACACCGCGCCACTGGAACTGCTCCTTTTCCAGAAACCCGTGCACGCCGGAATCGGGTCAGACTCCAGCATCGGCGCTTCCTATCGCCCGACCTTGTCGGACAACATTATCTTCACCGGCGGCGTCAGTGTTTTCTCTCCGTTCCGGGGCTTCCGGGAAATATATACCGGTCAAACGCTGGTCTCGCTTTTCAGCAATATAAGGGTCAGGTTTTAGCAAGGGCAAAACGGCAACTTTTGAAAATGTTTGAACTCTTGAAGGGCTCTGGAACGGCGGCAGGCAGCCGCCATCGTCAACTGGTGCGGTTCGGTTCTCCGGGCCTGGCGGCCGGCCTGTGTCTGCTCTTGTGCCTATTCTTGACGCTTTCGCCTACTCCCGCCCAGGAAGAGCAGAGGTCGCGGCCATCCGCCGTTTCACGACTCGTCAACGAGACGCAGGCGGAAGCAGACCAAAAGAGCGCCGGTTGCATCACCTGTCACGTCAAGACGGATGCGCCCACCATGCATACGACTGGAACCGTGCGCCTCGGTTGCGCCGATTGCCATGGCGGGAATGTCGAAGCGCGAGTCCCGGCCGGAACGGCGCCGGGCTCTGCTGCCTACGAGGAGGCGAAGAAAAAAGCGCATCCGCAGCCCCGCATCCCGAGCCTCTGGAAAGGCTCGGCCAATCCAGTGCGCCCCTATACTGGTTGGCTCCAAGAGAGCAAAGAATATATTCAGTTTGTCAATCCCGGTGATCTGCGCGTGGCTGAGCAGACCTGCGGGTCGGTGGGCTGTCACCCCCAAGAAGTGCGGGCGGTTCGGACCAGCATGATGACGCACGGCGCCATGTTGTGGCAGGCGGCGCTTTACAACAATGGCGGCTTCCCCTACAAGAATGCCCGGTTTGGCGAGAATTATTCTGCGGACGGTTTACCCCAGCGGATCAGCACCTGGCCGCCGCCGAGCCAGGAGCAAACCAAGAGCAAGGGCATCCTTCCCCACCTGGATCCGCTTCCTCGCTGGGAGGTTTCCGAGCCCGGCAACGTGCTGCGCGTTTTCGAGCGCGGCGGGGGGCCGCGCCCTGAGATTGGCAGCCCTAATCCGAAAGAGGATCCCGGCCGGCCCGACGAAAAGTTGAGCGACCGCGGTTTTGGCACGCTGCTGCGGACGGATCCGGTATTTCTCGGTCTGCAAAAAACACGACTGCTCGACCCGCTGCTTTCGCTTCCCGGCACCAACGACCACCCTGGCGATTATCGCAACAGCGGCTGTTCAGCCTGCCACGTGATTTACGCCAACGATCGCTCCTCCATCCACTCCGGGTCCTACGCCGTGTACGGCAACCAGGCCAGGAGCGCCGAGGCGGATCCCACTATTCCCCGGAATGAATCCGGCCATCCCATCAAGCACGAATTCACTCGCGCCATCCCAACCAGTCAATGCATCGTTTGCCACATCCATCCCGGAACCAATATGGTAGCTACCTACCTGGGCTACACCTGGTGGGACAACGAGATGGACGGCGAGTTCATGTACCCGAAAAAACAACGTCACCCCACCGACGAAGACAGGTACCGGGCGTGGGTATCGAATCCGGAGGCAGCCTCGGTGAATGGGCTATGGTCCGACCCCGGCTTTCTGGAGAAAGTTGGCACCCCTGAATTCAACCGGCAGCTCCAGCACACCCAGTTTGCCGATTTCCACGGCCACGGCTGGGTGTTCCGCGCCGTTTACAAGAGGGACCGTAAAGGCCGCTTGCTCGACGCCGAAGACCATATCGTCCCGTTCGGGGACAAGGACAAGTTCCAGAAGGCGGTTCAGCTCCGGGACATCCACCTCGAAAAGGGAATGCACTGCGAGGACTGCCATTTCGCTCAGGATAACCACGGCAACGGTAACATTTACGGAGAGACGCGGAACGCTCTCGAAATTGATTGCGTCGATTGCCACGGGACCATCCAGCAGCAAGCTACTCTGCACACGTCCGGCCCCGCTGCGCCACCGGGCGGCACGGATCTGCAACTGTTGCGCACGCCGTGGGGGCAGCGGCGGTTCTACTGGCAGGACGGTAAGTTGTATCAGCGCTCCATGGTCGAGAAGGACCGCCTGCCGTGGGAAGTGGTGCAGGCGGTCGATACCATAACCCCCGGCAATCCGCATTACAGCGAAAAATCCCGCCTGGCGAAAACCATTCTCAAGGACGGCAAGAGCTGGGGAGGCGCGCCGCAGGATGAGTCACAGTTGGCTCACGCGAACAGCAAGATGACCTGCTACGCCTGCCACTCGTCGTGGACCACCAGTTGCTTCGGGTGCCATCTGCCCATGGCCGCCAACCGCAAGATGCCGATGCTCCACAATGAAGGGCTGACGGCGCGGAATTACACCACCTACAACTTTGAGGTCTTGCGCGACGACATTTACATGCTGGGCATTGACGGCACCGTGACCAAGCACCGTATAGCGCCTACGCGCTCCACTTGCGCGGTGGTGGTGAGCTCCCAGAACGCGAACCGCGGCTGGCTGTACTACATGCAGCAGACGATTTCCGCCGAAGGGTTCAGCGGGTTCGGCTTTAGTCCCTATTACCCCCACACCGTGCGCTCCAAAGAAACGAAGAACTGCACGGATTGCCACGTTTCGCAGGCGGGGGACAACAATGCCTGGATGGCGCAGATCCTGATGCAGGGAACGAATCTTGTGAATTTCATGGGGCGCTACGTTTATGTCGCGATAGGGAATAAGGGGTTTGAGGCGATTTCCGTCGCCGAGCACGATGATCCGCCCGCCGTGATCGGCAGCGATTTGCAGCGGATCGCCTACCCCGAGAGTTACGAGGAGCATCTCAAACGCCACCGCGAACTCCAGGAAAGCGACCATCATCCGGGAAACGTTCTGGACGTGCAGTTGCGCGGCGAGTATCTCTACGCCGCACTGGGGGAAGGCGGATTCCGCGTCTATGACGTTGCCAACGTCGACAATAAAGACTTCTCGGAAAAGATGGTCACGGCGCCGGTATCTCCGCTGGGACAGCGTTTCTACGTCAAAACCAAGTATGCAGCGGCCATCGCCTCTCCTTCCACACTGGCCGTCGATCCCCTCCGCACCCGCATCCCGGAAAATGAGGAGCAGCCGATCGCCCTGCTATATGGTTTCCTTTATGTGGCGGACAAGTACGAGGGGCTGGTCGTCGTCGGAGATCCAAACCTGAAAAGCAAAAGTCCCGGCGTGCTGACTCTGCTCGACGGAAACCCCGCCAATAACTTTTTGAAGCGGGCCCTGGCGTTCAACCCCAGCGGAATCCTCAACGGCGCGCGCCGCATCACCATTGGGGGCAATTACGCTTACATTCTCTGCGACCGCGGCCTGGTGGTAGTGAGCCTGGAAAATCCTCTGGCTCCCAAGGTCGTTGGCGCGGTGGGAGCGCCGGATCTGGTGGACCCACAGGGCCTGGCGATCCAGTTTCGTTATGCCTTTGTGGTCGACCGGCAAGGGCTCAAGGTGCTGGATGTAACTTCACTCGAACACCCCCGCGTGGCGCCCGGCGCCTTCGTTCCCTTGCCAGACGCCCGGAACCTCTACGTGGCGCGCACCTACGCCTACGTGGCCGGGGGCAAGCAAGGACTGGTGATCGTGGATGTCGAGCGTCCGGAGCACCCCTTCCTCGATCAGGCCTTTACGGCCGAGGGAGAAATCAACGATGCGCGCGATGTGAAAGCCGCCATGACCGCCTCCAGCGCATTTGCTTATGTAGCTGACGGGAAGAACGGCCTGCGTGTGGTTCAATTGTTTTCTCCCACCGACACCCCCGAATTCCTTGGCTTCAGTCCCCGGCCCAAGCCGAAGCTCATTGCCACGGCCCATACCCGCGGGCCCGCCCTGGCTATCTCCAAAGGCATCGATCGGGACCGGGCCGTCGATGAAAGTGGAAACCAGTTGACTGTGTTTAACCGGCGCGGGTCACGGCCCTTTAACCGGCAAGAGGGGGAGCGGCTATACCTGCGCAACGGTCAGCTTTACACGGTGACGAATGACCCGCCGGGGTCACCGGTCCAACTGACGAAGGGCGCGCCGGAAAAACCGATGAAAGAAGCCAGATCGGATGCGCCTGGTAGAGCCACACGGTAAACACTGGCGTTTTGCCGGCGCTGGGTCGCACGTCTTGGGCAGAAGTCTGGAAGCTTGGCGGGGAAACGGACCGAATTATGACACCGACGCAGGAAAGCGAAGAGTATCAACGCTTGCATGAACCCTACACAGGTTTGGTGCGGCCCTGGCGCAAATGGGGCCCTTACGTCAGCGAGCGCGCCTGGGGAACGGTCCGTGAGGATTACAGCCCTTACGGCACGGCGTGGGACTATCTCACTCACGACCTCGCTCGCAGCAAGACGTACCGCTGGGGCGAGGATGGAATCGCCGGAATCTGCGACCGCTATCAGATCCTGGTATTCGCAATGGCCCTTTGGAACGGCAGCGATCCCATCCTCAAGGAAAGGCTGTTCGGGCTGACGTCCGGCGAAGGCAATCACGGTGAAGACGTCAAAGAATACTATTTCTACCTGGACAGCACCCCCTCCCACAGCTACATGAAGATGCTTTACAAGTATCCGCACGCCGCATTTCCCTATGCGCGGCTGGTGGAGGAGAACCGGCGAAGAGGCGGGCGCGGATTGGAATTCGAGCTGTTGGACACCGGGGTCTTCGATGAGGATCGTTATTTCGATGTCTTCGTGGAATACGCCAAGGTATCACCCGAGGACATCTCGATTCGCATCGAGGCTTTCAACCGCGGGCCGGAAGATGCGGACCTCCATATCCTGCCGCACTTGTGGTTTCGCAATTCCTGGAGCTGGACCGATCCTCCGGGCCCGGAGCCGGTTATCGCGCTGGGACCGGAAGGGAAGGGGTATCTCAGCCTTCAGGCTGATGACTCAAATGCAGAGCCGCCCAAGAATCTTCCGGCCGAATATCGTCTCGGGATTCGCTATCTGTATGCGCAGGCCGGCGGCACGCCCCTTTTTACCGACAACGAAGCCAATGCTCCCAGGGTATATGGCCCGTGGGCTGCCAGCCGTAAGCCGCACGTCAAAGACGCATTTCACCGCTACCTTGTGAATGGCGAGACCGATGCGGTGAACCCTGCTCGCACGGGAAACAAGGCGTGCATCGACTACAGGCTGCGGATCGGAGCGGGCCGGTCGGCGGTGCTGCGCCTGCGCCTGACTCCGGACAAGCTGGCTGGCCCTTTGGGCGGCGTGGACCAAGTCATCGCGCAACGGAAAGAAGAGGCAGACCGGTTTTACTCGACCATTCATCCTCCTCGCGCGACCGAAGAGGAGCGCATGATTCAGCGCCAGGCGCTGGCCGGCCTGCTGTGGTCGAAGCAGATTTATCTCTTTGACGTGGCCGTGTGGCTGGACGGCGACAATCCGAAGTGGCCGCCGCCCGAATCCCGAAAGCATCTACGCAATACCCGCTGGCGCCATCTGAACTCGATGCGCATCCTGTCGATGCCGGATAAGTGGGAATATCCCTGGTTCGCTGCGTGGGATCTGGCCTTCCAATGCATTACGTTCGCTCTGGTCGACCCAGGATTCGCAAAGGATAACCTCTGGTTCTTATTGTTCGAGCAGTTCCAGCACATCAACGGCCAGCTCCCCGCTTACGAGTGGGAGTTCTCGGATCTCAACCCCCCGGTCCACGCCTGGGCCTGCTGGCGAGTCTACGAGATCGAGCGGGAGCGCACCGGCAAGGGGGACTGTGAATTTCTGGAGAAGTGTTTCCACAAATTGCTCATCAACTTCGCCTGGTGGGTGAACAAAGTTGACAGTCAGGGAAACAATGTGTTCGAAGGAGGCTTCCTGGGCCTCGACAACATTACGGTGGTGGATCGCAGCGAGAGGCTGCCCAACGGCGCGATTCTCGAGCAGTCGGACGGAACGGGTTGGATGGCGTTTTTCTGCCTTTACTTGATGCGGATGGCGCTGGAGCTGGCGAAGGAGAACAAGACCTACGAGGGGCTGGCGACGAAGTTTTTCGAGCACTATGTTTACATCGGCGCCGCAATGAAGAAGATGGGCGGCCGTGACTATCAACTGTGGGATGAAACGGATGGCTTCTTTTACGACATCCTCCGCTACCCCAACGGCGAGTTCCACAAGTTCCGCGTTCGTTCCTTGGTTGGCATCATCCCCATGTTCGCCGTCGAAGTTCTCCGCGATGAAGAGGTGCGGCAACATCCGGAGTTCCTGACCAACGTCGACTGGTTCATCCGAAACCGTCCCGAGCTGGTAGGACACGCCTGCTACACCGAGACGCGAGGCGGAGCGCCTCTGCACATCCTTTCCATCGTCGATCAGCACCAGTTGAAGGGAATCCTGAAACGCCTATGGAGCCCTGACGAATTCCTGTCTGAACACGGAATCCGCAGTCTTTCCAAGTACCATAGGGATCACCCCTTTGTCTTTGGATCGAGCCAGGTGCGTTATGAGCCAGCCGAAGAGGAAGTGAAGCTTAAGGGGGGCAACTCCAACTGGCGAGGTCCCATCTGGTTTCCCACCAGCTATCTCATCGTAGAGTCCCTGGTCAAGTTTAGCGAGGCCCTTGGCCCCGGCTTTGCGCTCGGGGCCCCCGGGAAAGGCCAGAAGGGTGTCACGCCGAAGATGATGGCGGAAGAAATCGCGAACCGCCTGATTGGTATCTTCAAACGTAATCCGGCGGGACGACGGCCGGTCTACGGAGACGCCGAGAAATTTCAGGCCGACGCGCACTGGCGGGACTACCTGCTCTTTTATGAGCATTTCCACGGCGACAAAGGCGCTGGACTGGGCGCCAGTCATCAGACCGGATGGACCAGCCTTGTCGCCAACCTGATCGACGAGTGGCGGCGATAGCAAGTTAGCCCCTGCCGCGGCTGCGCTAACGGCTCAGCACAAGGCGGCTCTTCGGCTTAGCGCCGAGAATGCTGCTGGGAAACGCCCGCTGGCGAGAAATGCTCAGGGTTGAATGGAGGCCCGCCCCGCAGCCGATCCTGGTGAAGGTGATCGCCCGGCCTTGCTCAGAAGTTGCGGGACCGTGAACTTGCCTTTGACCGGTTTTTCCTGGGTCCAATCGTGGTACAGGTGGCACTCGAAACAGCGGGCCTCGGCGGCTTCAGCCCTGCCAGAGCGATGACATTGCTGGCAAGTGGCGATCCCTGGCAGCAGCACCTCAGAGGTTTTCTCGCTGGTGGCGGTCTGGACGTGACAGGCCGTGCAAGCCAGCATTTGATGGGCTTGGTGATCAAAGATCGCATGGGGAAGCCAGCGCACCGTAATGGCGGACTTGGCTACATCGGGCAGCGACGCGCCGGCCGCAAAGCTGAGCGTGTGGCATTCTTTGCAGGTCTTCTCCCACAGGAGCAGTTCCGCGTCCTCCACGCGTTGCTCCACCCACTCGGCTGCATTCCGCGGCGCCGGTCGAGGGGGCCGGCCCGGTATCCTCGCTTCGGCCAAGCTCGGTTTGCGCAACTCTTCGGGATGGGCGGCGATGTACTCGGTAAACTTCTTGACCACGAAGTTGTAAACCACCTTCGGCTCTTTATGGGGTACCGGCTCCCGAAATCGCTCGTCGAAATAAAGAGGATGGCAGGCGGAACAACTCTCGCTGTAATGGATGGTCGCCATATAGGCCCTCGCCGATACGCGGGCCGGTAAGGGCTGGGGCGGCGGCTCGGAAAGAGCCACTGTGGAAAGCTCCGCCTGGCCGAAGGGCCACGGCTCTTTCCCTCCCGGCGGCCGGTGGCAGTCGGCGCACTGCAACTGCACGGGTCCATGAGGGCCGCGCAGATCTGCTTTGAGGTGTATCTTGTGGTTCAACTTGATCGCGCCCGGGTCGCTGCGGCCGGGGCGCACCGAAGCGAACTCCGGATGCCCGCCGTTGAATTCCGTGATGTTGGCCGCGAAGCTCGGATGCCCGTCTTTGGTCTGCAAGCTGGCATGGCACCGGGTACAAGCCCGGTCACTCGTTTGTGCCAATCGGACGGCGCCCACGTGTTCGACGTGACAGGACCCGCAAGAGGGGGTAAAGACCTGCTTTGCCTGATGGACGGGGCCGTCGTGGCAGGAGAGGCACGCTTGATCCGTCGCCTTCTTAAGGAAGATGTGGCTGACGTGACAAGCCGCGCAGTTGAGACCAAAGACAGCGTGCGAATGCGCCACGGGGCCGCCGGTGTAAACGTGCTGGTTGCCGGCGAGCCCCTCCCAACCCAGCCAAACGAGACCCAGGGCGACCAAACCTATGGAGAGAATGCGGCGCCAGCGGGGCAGGGGATACAGGCGCTTGAAGTAATCCAGCTGGATGCGCTGTGCAAGTTTCTTTGTAGTCCGCGTTCTTCCCGGCACAGCGCTTCTCCTCACTCAGTACCGCAGCGCGATCACTGCGTGAACTGACGCCAAGACCAAGAGGGCTATCGACAATGGGACATGGACCAGCAGCCACCCGTGCAGCCAATGGTAGAGACGAATCTGGCGGCTCAACTGGCGCTCTTCCTCCCAGATGTTTCCCAGGTTGTCCACCAGAGGGTGCAGTGGGACGGGCAGGAGCACCCGCAGCGACTGGAAAACTTCCTCGGCCCGTTGAGGAATGGCAAGCTCGGCGCCCGGCGCGCCCGGGTTCTCCAGGAACGGTCGCATCTTTTGGAGGTAGATTTCGCGAAAACGCTCCCTGGCTTCCTCCTCCACTTCGACCAGCGTGGCTACCGCCGCAGCCCCCTGCGCCGTGATTCGGTCCGAAACGGCTTGAGTTTGGCCCGCGCTGATCCCTAAAGGCCCGCAAACGGCGGCTGCCAGTTCGTCGGCTTCCCCTAGCAGTTGTTCGCGTACGTGCGGTATCTCTTCATAGATCGTTTCCATCGGCGCCTGCACAGTCATCATTTGAGGCAGATAATGCTGGAGCGCGGCGCCCAGCACCCCGCTGGCGATCACAATAAAGAACAGCACCATCAAGACGGTTGTCAAAGGTCCCCGAAAAGCGAAGCCGCTGTGGAACAGGATCAGAGGCAGGCTGACCAGTCCCAGCCAGAGATGACCCCTCATCCAGGTCTGGGCCCGGCCAATGCGCCAGACCGGTACTTTCTTGCGCGCTCCTAGCAAGCCGGCATACAACATCAATCCGTAGCCGATAATGCCGTAAGTGATCCCCAGCGTGCTGCCGCCGCTCGGTCCGCTCGGCGATCGCAGGACGTACGGTATGTAAATAGTGACGCCGGCGACCAGCAGGACCAGGGAGGCAATCATCCAGGGCCGGTGGGCTCCATCGATTCGCATCGTACCTCGCTAGCGATCGGCAGACCTCCCCTGCGGCGCCCCCACAAGCCCGCTGAAGAACGTGTTGGGGTCCACCCGGTGAGCGGCATCGTGCGGGCAAGCGTACACGCAACTGGGTTCTACATGTTCCGTGCAAAGATCGCAGGAAGTAGCTTTTTGCTTGACAACAGCGACCTCTCGCTCCGGGGCAGCCGGATCCTTCGCATATACGGTGAAGGGGTGCATGTTGATGTTGCCGTACGGACAATTTTTGGCGCACAGGCCGCAGCCGATGCACCAGTCTTCGATAATTACCTCCAGAGAATTACGACGCCGGATAGAGCCCACCGGACAGCCCACCATACACAGAGGATCGCGACACTGCCGGCAGGAGGTGGCCACCAGATACTTGTCGAAGCGCACTCCTTCACGGATTAAGCGGGTTACGCCGTCGTGGGCGTCGGCGCAGGCGCGCACGCAGTTGTCACAGCGCGTGCACCGCTCCAGGTCGAGCACCAGCAAGCTTTGGGCCTCCATCAGGCCCTGGGCCAGAAACCGTTCGAGAGGGACGCTGGACGCGGCCGCGAGACGTTGTCGGTTTTGTTCCTCGCGCTCTTGGGCCACGGCTTCCAGACTACGCCGGACTTCGGGGAAGGCTAGCGTCATGCGGTGGAAATCTTCGCCATGGATACGGACCACCTCCACGTGATCCAGCGCCGTGCAAGTGGCAGTGCGCCGACCCTCGCCTAGCAAACCCATCTCGCCGAAGTAGCCGCCGCGGCCCAGATAGGCCAGCACAAGCTCCCCTCCGGGGTGTATTTCGGAGACCTTTACAAAGCCGATGCGAACGAGATAGAAGCTGTCGGCTATGTCGCCCTGGCGGCAGATGACATCACCCTTGGAATAACGCACCAGCTCCACCCTATCGCGCAGCGAATCGATGAAATCCTGGGTGAGCGTGGCGAATACAGGAACGCTGCGCAAATGGTCGTCGAGAGCGCGCCGCCGGTAGTTTTCCTCGATCTGCGCTTTGAGCGTCTTGTTCCTTTGCATGATGTCGAGGACGTTGCGCAGCATTTCTAGCATGGTGCAGTCGGTAGCAGCGCGAACGGTGGCGGAGCGCGGATACAGGCTCATGCAGGTCATTTCGCCGAACAGGTCGCCCGGACCAAGCTCGGCGACGGGATTTTCATAGGGCAGATCCACCGGCGCATCAATCGGGATCATGCGGCGGTCCGCTTCTTCCGCGCGGCGATTCTCCCGCCGCCCGGCGAGACGGCTGGTGAGCTTGCTCAAGAAGCCCGTAGCGCCGCCCTCCGTCTTGACGTGGGCCAGGGGAGCGGAAAGGAACACCTGGGCCTTCCCCTGGAGGATATAGAATGCCGTGGAGCCGTACTCTCCTTCCCGGCAGACAATGTCTCCTTTCCGGAAGCGGCGAAGGACAATAGCGTTCTTATTCAGATCCAGGAAGGTCCCCGATACCTTCTGGAAGTAAGGCAATTGCAGCAACTCCTCCACGTTCACCGGCTCGCCTTGGGGCAAGACCGTCTTCACGACACTTTTGTTTGTCAGGGCGCCGGTGGGGCAGGAGACCATGCATTCCCCGCACGAAACGCAGGAAGAATAGCCCATGGGCTGGTTGTGATCGAAAGCGATGCCGGTCTGGTAACCTTTTCCCCTGCGGCCGAGCACGTCGTTGTGGCGGATTTCATCGCACCCGCGAATGCAACGATCGCAGAGGATGCAGGCCTCGTGGTCCACGGAGATCACAAAGGAGGTGTCATCCTGCCCGCGGGGCGAGAGGCGGCGGGCAAACCGCGGCTGGGTGACACCCTCCGTCCTGGCCAACATCTCGAGCTCGCAGTCGCCCGACTGTCGCTGGCGGGCGCAGGGGCTGGGATGGTCCGTCATCAGCAATTCGACCAGGGTACGGCGCACGTTTCTTACCTTTTCCGAGGTGGTGGAAATCACCATGCCGTTCTCCGCCAGTCGAATGCAAGAGGCGGCCAAAACACGGCCGCCTACATCCACCGCGCAAACGCGACAGACGCCCACCGGCGCTTCGTTCTGCTGGTGGCAAAGGGTGGGGATGGAGATGCCGTGGATGCGGGCCGCATCGAAGATGGTAGTATCGGAAGGGACCGAAATCGGCCGGCCGTCGATGGTCAGTTGAACCTGGCTGTCCGAGCTCATACCAGCCTCTCTTCGCGCATGGGGCAGACCCTTTCGGGGCATTCCCGGCGGAGGATATGGGCCTCGACTTCTTTCCGGAAATGCTGCAGCACGGAAGTTATCGGTGCATGGGCGAATTGCCCCAGACCGCAAATGGAGGTCAGGCGCAGGGCGTCAGAGAGTTCATCCACCAACTGCAGATCAGCCGGTGAGCCTTTGCCTTGCGTCCAGCCGGTGAGGATGTCCACCAGTTTCTGGGAACCCATGCGGCAAGGTACGCACTTGCCGCAAGACTCGTTGCGGAAGAACTTCACTGCGTTCAAAGCCATGTCGAGCATACACCTGCCTTCGGCACAGACCACGATGGCACCCGAACCCAGCATGGAGCCGGCCGCGGCCATCGACTTGAAGTCGAGATGGACATCCACCAGGGAGGCCGGAAGATAGCCTGAAGACGGACCGGAAGGGGCAAAAGCCTTGAGTTGCTTGCCGTCGGGGGGACCGCCGGCGAGATTAAGAATCACCTCCGAGGCCGGCGTACCCATAGGGATTTCGAATACCCCCGGTTTACGCACATCGCCGCTGACGCCCACCATCTTCAAGCCGGCAGCTCCACCCTGTCCCTGGGTCTTATACCATTCCACGCCGTTGGTCAGAATCTGAGGCACGTGGGCGAAGGTCTCGACGTTGTTGAGCACGGTCGGTTTGTTCCAGAGCCCATGGGTGACAGGGAAGGGCGGTTTGTTGCGGGGTTCGGCGCGCTTGCCTTCGATAGCTTCTAGCAAAGCGCTCTCCTCGCCGCAGATATAACCGCCCGGGCTGACGAAGATTTCCAGCTCGAAGGGGAGGTCAGACCCGAGCACCTGCAGCCCCAGGATGCCGTCTTGCTTGCATTTGTGAATCTCTTCGTCCAGGATCCTTTCCTGAACGCCGTACTCATGGCGAATGTAAAGGACACCCTTACGCGCCCCGGCCACCAACCCGGCGATGATCATCCCCTCGATGACGAGGTGGGGCAGGTGGTGCATGATGAAGCGGTCTTTGATGGTACCGGGCTCGCTCTCGTCAGCGTTGCACACGACGTACTTCTCCGTGCCCGGAGCTTTGCGAACGGCCTCCCACTTGACCCCCGTGGGAAAGCCAGCGCCTCCCATGCCGCTCAGTCCGCTGGCCTTTAAGGTCGCAATGACGCCGTCCCAGTCCCGGGTCTGGACCAGGCGCCGAAGTGCGCCGTAACGCGTGGCGCCCTTATAAGGGTCGGAAGCGAGATCCGTCCGCCTGTTTTCCACGGGCTGCTCCGGCAACTCACTGCCTCCCAGGGCGGCGAAGACCAGAGCCTCGGCCTGGGCCCCGGTGACCCCGCGGTAAATGTGGTCATTGACGGAAATAGCGGGGGCCCCGTCACATTGCCCCAAACAGGAGGTCTCGCGAACAGAAACCTCGCTCTCGCCCAACGGCAGGAACCGCTGCTTGAGCTCGGCGCGCAACGGCTCGGCCCCTCTCAGGTGGCAAGACATGTCAGAGCAAACCCGCAGATTCACCTTGGCCGCAGGCGTCAGATAGAAATGAGGATAAAAGCTTGCCACGCCATGCAGGCGATAGAGGGGGATCTTGGTCTTCTTGGACAGCGCCTCCAAATGCTCGGCTGGCAGATAACCGTATTGACGCTGAATGGCCCTGAGTTCTTCGAAGATCACAAGGCTCGCTCTCCTGTTCTAGAAGTCAGTCGGGTTTGTCCAGAATGCCTAGGGAATCATAACATTGATCTGCCCATCGAGCGAAAAACAATACCGGCGGACCGCTGGTTTCGGCTCCAGCTCTCTCTTATGTACCGCTCTCTCTATTGACTTCTGCCGTCGTGTAGAGTATAAACGTCTGCGTTGTTCGGAGTAAATCCAGTGCGGCCTCGTGCGGTAGAGCAGACGCCTGAGGCCCTCCTATGAGCCTGGTTCGCACCAGCTACATTTCACTTCTGGCGGTGTGGGCGGAAAGCGCCGTGGCTTGCCTGCTGATGGGGGGCGGGACTCTGCTTGCCGCTGAGGCCCCCCAAAGCAGCGCCTTGACATCGGAGGCCTCCAAGTTTACCGGGCCGGGTTCGTGCAGCTCCACCAGTTGCCATGGTGGCGTGCAGCCCCGGGCGGAAACCTCCGTTCGGCAAAATGAGTACAGCCTCTGGGTAGTGCGGGACAAACATGCCCACGCCTTTGCTGTGCTCTCGAATCCGGTTGGGACACGGATGGCTCGTATTCTGGGGCTGCCTCGGGCAGACACTGCTGAGAAGTGCCTGGCCTGTCACGCCCTGAATCCTCCTCCGGACCAGCGCGCCAAGACCTTCTCCGACCTCACCGACGGGGTAAGCTGTGAAGCCTGTCATGGGCCGGCGTCCAACTGGCTGGGCCCGCATACCACCCGCGGCTGGGCTTACGAGAAGTCGCTCCAAGCAGGCATGTACAATACCCGCGACCTGATCAAACGGAGCGAGAAGTGTCTCTCCTGCCATTTGGGCAATGAGGAAAAGTTTGTCGATCACGAGATGATTGCGGCCGGCCACCCCGACCTGTATTTCGAACTGGACTCCTTTTCGGCGGCGATGCCCCGGCATTGGAAAGAGCCGCTGGACAAGGATCCCTGGCTGGGGGTGCGAACGTTGGGCACGGGGCAGGCGGTGCAATTGCGGGAGCATCTGAGGCGCGTAGCCCGGCGGGCTCAGGGAAGCATCTGGCCGGAATTCTCCGAACTGCAATGCTTCGCCTGTCATCATGATTTGACGGCCGCGAAAGACAGTTGGAGGCAGGAACGTGGCTATCCGGGGCGGCGTCCGGGCGACCCGCCGTTCAATATGTCCCGCTATTCTATTTTCCGTCAGGTGGTTTACGAAGTGGACCGGCAGGAGGGCGGCCAGCTCGATTCCCAGCTCAACAAGCTGTTTGGCCTGATGAGTGAGCTCTCGGCCGACCGCAAGCAGGTCGTGGCTGCGGCCGAGAGTTCAGCCGAACTGGCTGACCGGCTGGCTCGCCGGATCGCCTCACTGCAATTCGACCAGGGGATGACCATGCGTTTGCTCAAAAGCATTTCCGGCGACGCTGACTACATCGCAGGGCAAGGTGAGCGGTCGGCCGAGCAGGCAGCCATGGCGCTGGATTCTCTTTTCATCGCTTACATCCAGAGCGCGAAAATGGGAAACGAGCAGCAAGTCCGAGCGGCCATTAACTCCCTTTTCCAGGAACTGTCGAATCCTTCCGCCTATAATGCTTACACTTTCGCCCGTGAGGTGCATAAGTTGAATGCTTTGCTGCCGTAGCCCCCGGCGCTAAACCCATGCCCAGGGACCATAACAAGTCGCGTTCCCGGAGGGCCATCCTGGCGATCCGTAACCTTATCATGCTGGTCTTGGTGGCGGCTGCCTCGCTAATCTGGGGGAACGGCCGCGGGGCCGACTCCGATCGCGCCATCCCGACCGTGCGCTTCCCACGCGTTCACCACGTCCCGCGAGCCCCCCACTTCAACAATTTCGACCCTCGCCCGATCCTGACTGCCGGCGACGTGCAATCCGTTGTTCAACGCGCGGCCGAATCGCTGGATTCCACCGCCATGGTCATCGCCGTGACGGATCGCCAGGGCGACGTCCTGGCGCTATATCGGAAGCCTGGCGCCCCCCCAACGGCCGTGGGCAACTTCAGCATGATGGTTGACACCAACGAGCTGGCCGTTGCTTTAGCCCGTACGGCGTCGTTTTTCAGCAACAACCAGGCGCCCCTTTCCACGCGCACGGTTCGTTTCATCAGCGGCATTCATTTCCCTCCCGGGATTCCTTTCACCCCAAACGCGGCCCTCTACGGTATTGAGAATACCAACCGGGGCTGTCCGGTGAATGCCGATTTCATCCCGGGCCAGGAGGTTCCTCCCGCCCGTACCATCGACAGGACGCGGCCGGGGCTGGGAATCATTACCGGCAAAGCAGACCTGAACGACAGCGACAGCAACGCGGTGAATCCCGGAGGGGTCCCGCTGTTCAAGCAAGGGCAGTTGGTAGGCGGGGTCGGGGTTGCCGGCGTCTCTCCTAACCTGGTTGAATATGCCGCGTTTTCCGGCGCGGCCCGTGCGGGATTCGAGCCTTCGCCGGCGCCGCCCGAAGTGGTGATTATCGACGGTCTCGCCTTGCCTTTCGTCGATCAGAAAGCACAGCCTGCGGGAACAGGACCGGGGGCATTCGATGCCGCAAACTTCCTGATCCCCCCGCGCGGCAGTCCCAAGCCGGCTCCGGAGGGCGACCTGGTAGCGCCCAAAGCCGGCCCCTTGGGTGGCCTGACGGCAGAAGAGGTCCGCCACATTATTGATGCGGCAGTGGCAACAGCCGATCAGACACGGGGCGTGATCCGGCTGCCGCTGGGCTCGCGCGCTCGGATGGCGATAGCGGTCGCGGATCTGGACGGTACGATCCTGGCGTTGCACCGGATGCCGGATGCAACCATTTTCAGTATTGATGTGGCGGTGGCCAAGTCACGCAACGTGATTTACTTCAGCAGCGCGCAGCGCAGGCCGGAGGACCTCCCGGGCGTCCCCATGGGCACGGCGGTCAACAACAGGACCATCAGTTTCGGGGCGCAACCTCTCTTTCCGCCGGGCATTAACTTCAGCCAGCCGGGGCCATTTTTTGATCTCTACAAATGGGATACGGCCAATCCTTGTACGCAAGGCTTTCAGGCTCCCAATTCCAACCAAAGCGGAATCGTATTTTTCCCGGGCAGTCTTCCGCTTTACAGGAATGCGGTGCTGGTGGGCGGGCTGGGCGTCAGCGGCGATGGAGTGGAACAGGACGACTTTGTCACCGCCGGCGCGGCGCAAGGCCTGGACGCTCCCGAGTCGATCCGGGCGGACCAGATCATAATCCGGGGAGTGCGACTCCCCTACCTGAAATTCCCTCGCAATCCGACCCAATGAAAATATCAGAACTCGAGGTGCATGCCTTCGTAGGCCCCTTCGACACTGGCCAGCTCCTGCTGCCCTCGAGCCACCAGGCCATCAACAAAACTGTCGTCGTGGTCGGGGTCGTGGTGAAATAGAAGCAGTTTTTTTACTCCGCTTTCACGCGCGATGCGGGTTCCCTCCAGCCAGCTACTGTGCCCCCAACCTTTCTTCTCCCCCTGCAATTGCTCGGGCGTGTACTGAGCATCGTAGACTAGCACATCCGCATCGCGGGCGAGTTCGCGCACTTTCTGGTCATGCGTAGGCGACCCCGGCTCCGTGTCGGTGGCCAGAACCAACACGACGCCGTCGGCCTCAATCCTGTAACCGGTACATCCCTGCGGATGATTCATCGGTGCAGTGCTGATCACCGCGCCATTTACCTCAATAGGCTCCGGTCCTAGATCATAGAAGTTCCGCACGGATTGCATGGCCCTCATGTCGACAGGAAAGAATGGATCTGCCATTTGGCCTTCAATCGCAGCTTTCAGCTTCATTCGACTTTGTTTGCGGGTGTGGAACAGGAAGGAGTTCCCTTTTCTGTAAAGCGGAGTGAAAAAGGGTATACCCTGCATATGATCCCAGTGGAAATGGGTAACGAAAATGTAACCACCGATCGGCCGCTCGCCGAATTCCTGCGCCAAGCTCTTGCCGAGGCTCCGAAAACCACTCCCGCAGTCTAAGACGAGCAGGGTCCCGTTCGCCAGCCTCACCTCAATACATGCGGTGTTACCGCCGTAACGTGCGTTCCGCGGCTCCGGGGTGGGAGTGGAGCCCCGGACGCCCCAAAACTTGACAGTCATTTTCGCCCCGCACGAAGCCCCCGCCCAAATCCCATACTGGACCGAATCATTTTGGCGTAAGCGAACGGCCGTGTCAATGTTTGCCGGCGCTATCCTCCTAACTCAAGCCGCGAACCCGCTGCGGCTTTCGGCATTCGCCAGCTATCGTACGGCGATGGTAACCGGGGCGCTGAGCTGCCCGGCGACGCTAAGCTGGACCTCGACCGCATCCCCAGGCGTCACGCCGGCGGGCACAAAGACGTTGACCTGGTATAAGCCGGCGAAGCTTGGCGTCAGCCCGGCAAAGAGGAGTTGCGCGGGAACCTTTCCGATGGTCACCGCAACCGGATTCACAGCCGTTGAGAGCGGCGATAGGCGCGCCGCCGCGCCGGCCGCGACCGGCGGATCCACCGCACCCAGTCCCGTACAGTAAATCACGATGGCGTCCCCAGACTTGGCGGGATTACCGGGCTCCACGAGGCGATTTTGGAGATCCACGATCACACCCTGCCCCGTCCCCATCTGGTTCTTGGCGAAAATGCCTGGCGAAGCCGGCGCTATCGTCAGCGAGAGCGGCGTTGTGGCCGCGGTTCCCATTTGGACAAACATCGACAGCCGCGTATTCACCGGAATGTCATAGGGAATCTGCGCATTGATCTGTCCGGCCAGGGTGACCAGCAGCGGCAATGGCTCGCCCCGAATCACCGCTAGACTGCCGGCAAGTTGCGTCGGTAGAGGCAGAGAGGGAGCGTACGCCGTGTTACTGGCAAGACTGGCGCCAAACAGCGAGATCAGGCTGCCAGGCGCCAGCGGCGCCTGCGGCGCGAAACTGGCTGCGTTCACCACTCCCCCGAGCAGCGGAGGTTCCGGGTTCGGTTGCACCCCGCCGACCGCCTGAACCGTCGCGATGATGGCTGGCGGCACGCTGGCCGTCACCGTAATGGTGACCGCGGAGGACACCGACTGCGCCGGCCACGTGGCGCCCCAGCGACCGTCCCCCAGAGACGTCAGGTTCAGCGGGGGATCACCGTTCGAGAATGTCGCCACCACCGAGCCAGTGGTAATCAGATTGGCGCAGTCGTCCACCACTTTCACTTCGATCGGGGTCGGCCATTTGGCCGGCACGTTGAAGTTAGACCCGTTGTAATTCGTCCCCAGTTGCGTGAATAAGGGAACCAGTTTTGTGGGCGTGCAGGCGGCCGCCTCAACGATGGGCAAAGCTTTTGCCGCCGGCGCAGCGGCGCCAGGCGCCACCACCAGCAACAACAAGTTGACCGTTTGGGCCGTGCCGTCTGAAAACAACAGCAGCAACGCTCCCTGGCGGACGTCCGGGCCCAAACCTGTGATATCGGGTTGCACCACGACTTGCGCGGGCGGGCCCTCCATCACCGTGACGGTGGCGGTAGCATCGCCCAAAATGGCCTGCGCCGCAGTGACGCTCAACGTGCTCGTCAGGTTGTTGACCTGTACGCTCTGTGCGCTAGGCGAGGCCCCGCCGGCCACTGCCGTAAATAGCAGTCCGGTCGGCTGCAAATCGACAGCAAGCTGGCTCCCGGCGGCCAATACCTTTAAGACCACCGTCACGAACTGTGGTGAATTCTGGGAATCCGGCGCCGAGATCTGAATTGAGCCATAGTAAACACCATCGTCCAAACCAGCGGGAAGAATGCTGACCTCGACCGGCGGAACAGGCGAAGAGGGATCGGTCGAGCCGCTCGACGGCGACACCGAAAGCCAATCGCCTCCCGAAGATGTAGAAGCTTGCGCCGTCCACGGGAGCACACTATGGCCCGTGGTGGCCACACCAAAACTCTGCGTCCCGCCGGCCGTCCCGCCCTCCACCGCCGTAAAGGTCAGCCCCGTTTCTGTCAGCGCGAGTTGAGGCTGCTGGCCGAGGATCAGCACGACCACCCTTACCTTCGTGCCGTTGATTGTGACCGAGCCCGAATAGACGCCGGAGCTCAGGCCGGTTGGATCTACCAGGACCGATAACGTTGTGGCAGCTAGCGGGTTGACCACGCCCTGAGTAGGCGAACCGCTCAGCCAGTTGCCGCCATCCTCAGTGGCCGCAACGGCGGTGAAGGCGACAGAGCCGCCGGAGGCAGTAAGCACGAGCGGCTGGCCGGCGGGACTGGCGCCTGGCAAGAAGCTGAAGTTGAGCACTGGCGGCTGCACGTTCAAAGTGGGCTGTGATGGGGCGGGGCTGACCGTAAAGATCACCACGACCGTTTGCGTGGGGGGAGTGGTTCCTCGCCCCGTGATGGTGATGGTCCCCTGGTGCGTCCCCGCGGCCAGGGAGCCAGGGTTTGCCGTGATGAGGATCAGCGCCGGCGTGATGGCGTTGCTCTCGGTGGCGCTAAGCCATGTTCCTCCCGTGGTGGTGCTGATCGAGATTGTCACGGGGACGCCAGCGAACGAACTAACGATGCTGATGTTCTGCCCAGACGGCGCGGCGCCGCTGCTCTGACCGGCGAAAGAAAGCTGCAACGGCGAGACGGCCAGCTTGGCGGCTTCGACCACCTGCGCCAATGCTTCCGAAGTCACCCCCTGGAAGCTCGCGTCGCCGCTGTATATGGCGGTAATAGAGTGCGTACCCGGATCCAGTTGCACGGTCGTCAGCGTGGCCACCCCCGCCGGGCTCAAATCGGCCGGTGGGCCAAGTGCAACGCTACCATCCTTAAAGGTCACCGTACCGGTCGGCGTGCCGGAGCCACTTACCGTGCCGGTAAAGGTCACCGATTGGGCAAAAACTGACGGGTTCTGCGAAGAGGTCAAAGTGATCGCCGCGCGCGACTTGTCACCAGTCTCAACACGGCTAATGGTCAGGGATCCGCTGCCATTAATGCTAACTTGCAGTTGTATGCTCTGGATGGCTGTGAAATCTGCCCCTTTGCCGGATGTAATCACGAAACTCGAAAACGGGAAAACAAGATCGCTAGAAAAAGGCGTAGGCATTCGGGAAATAGATGAAGATCCCGCGGCGCTACTCACCGTGATCATTAGAGTGGACTGAACAGTCGACGAAACTCCACTTGCAACAAAAGTCTTCTGGCCGCTGAGGTCTAGCGCGAGTTGGCCGGCCGTCTGGGCCGTGCCATCCACTGTCCCATCCCACGTGATCACAACAGAGCTGGACTGTATCGCGTCGGAACGCAAGACAAGCTGGCCCTGACCAGACGCTGCCGTCGCTTGACCCTGCGAAGAAGATGGTCCGGCAGTGAGCAGCATGTAACGCGCTCCGCCTACCGCCTCCGGAGCCGCAATCTCTGACGCAACCGAACCATTTGAGAAACTAAGCGATTGGGAGGTCTGAAAGGAATCAATAACTACCCCCCCCTGAGCGCTTCCCGACCCAGCCAGGACCAATGCATACAGGAGCAATATCCCCGCCCGACCACGATCCCACAAAGCTGATTTCAACGGTAGATCCATTTCAATCGTCTTCTTATAAACCGAGAGGAGGCGGGATAACCGGCGTTCGGATCGGGCGAAAAGCCATAAGGGGAGATGGCGCAAATGCCATAGACCGCTATGCTGCAAGCTCTCATCCACCCCCTGCGCGGTATGAACCTTAGGCCATTGCTGGATCCCAGACCAGTCACTCTACCATAAGCCCAGGGTGCGAGAATGATACAGAATTTCCTTCGTCGGCCTAACGACCAGATCGTCGGAAAAGGCGCACGCTGCTCTCCGGACGCGTGATGAGGGCAGAAAACCTGGCTTAGATCTTCACAGACCATTGCAATTTTACGTGCCTTTGCCTGCCCAGTCAAGGCCCATTCTTCCTATTCTTCCAGGAGCTTCCAGATGCAAAGAAACAGAGAAGTGCCGGTCTGTTTTGCCCATAGCAATGCCGGGAAGCGGGCGGCCGCGCTGAAGGAGCGATGCCAAAGCCACCGGATCGATATTACAACGGGATCCATATTACAATGCGTAGGTGCTGCAGATGGACTCAAGGCGGCCGCAGCAGGCAATCTTCCTTGTTGGGGTCGCCTTAACCATTGGGGCTGTGACTTCCCTGGCTCAGACCACCCAGGGCCTGATTGCGGGCCGCGTGGTGGACTCACAGACCGGAGGCCCGATTGCCGGGGCGCAAGTCAATTACTGGAACGCGGCCACAAGCGAGACAGGCGCCACGCGAACGGGCGGCCCGGGTTACTATGTCTTGCCGATGCTTTCCCCGGGCTCGTATCGCATCCGTGTCACCGACCAGCGCTACCAGGCGCAGGAGGTCCAGGAGCTAGAACTGCCGGTGGCCGGGCGTATTGACTTGAACTTTCATTTGCGACCGCTGAGCGATGTCTGGGAGGCGGGCCAGTACCGGAGCGTGTTCCTGCCGGGATCCAAGAGGGTAGTGACCTTCTTCGGGCCTGACGTAGATACCAGCCACTCCGGATCGCTGGAAGCAACGCGGGGAAGCCGGGGTGCGTTGGAATCCACGGTTTCCCAGGTCATTGACCCGGCCCAGGTTCAGGATCTGCCCCTGGCCGGTCGCGACGTTTACACCATGCTCGTTACGCAACCGGCCGTCACGGCAGACACTACCACGGGCCGCGGCCTCGGGTTGTCGATCAATGGCCAGAGGCCAACCTCCTCCAACTTCATGCTGGACGGACTGGAAAACAACAACTATCTGGTCAGCGGGCCGCTGACGGCGATTGCTCCGGAGGCGGTCCAAGAATACCGCGTTTCCATCAGCAATTTTTCGGCCGAGTACGGACGAACGGCGGGCTATCTGGCGAATGCCATTACGCGTTCCGGCGGGAGCCAGTGGCATGGCATCGGATATTACTACCTGAAGAACGACGCTCTCAACGCCAACGGTTTTCAAGAAAACCTGCGGGGGCTTTCGCGGCCTCCCCTAAAAGAAGCGCAATTAGGATTTCAGGCCGGAGGCCCCATCCTCGGCAAGTCTTTGTTTGCCTCCAGCGCCTTTGATCATCTGCGCAGTCGCACGCTCTTTGACCCACAGACAATCGCCGTCCCCACCGGCCACTTCGACTTTACGGCTCCCCTTGCGCGCCAGCTAATGCAGCGATTTCCCGCTCCCGCCGGCACTGAAACCAGCGCAACTACGGCGCAATTGAATATAGCCCAGCCGCTGTCGGTGGACCGATCGCTGGCCCTGGAACGCGTCGATTATGTACCGCCCTCGGGCCGGCATCGGCTGATGGCCCGCCTGGCGCTGGCCCGGCTCTCCCGTCCGGATTTTATCTGGAGCCCATACAAAGATTTTGTTTCCGGTCTCGAAGAGCCCGACATTGGCGTGGCCTTCAGCGCGGTCAGTTCCTTCAAAGCCAGGCTGGTGAATGAAGCCCGGTTTGGCTGGAGCCAGGACGACCTTCATTGGGATCGAGCGCATCCTGAAATACCTGCGCTCGCTTCCAGCGATGGCGCCTTTTTGCCGGGAAGCCCGGCCTTTTACGACTTTCGGAACCATAGTCGAAACTGGGAGGCAGCGGACAATCTGGTCTGGGCGCAAGGCCGGCACATCGTCAAGTTCGGAGGCAGTTTTCTTCTGCGCCGAATAGATGGATATCTTACAGCGGGCCGCGATGGGCGTTATTTATTCGACTCAACGTTCAGCTTTTTTCGGGATTCGCCCAGTTACTTTACTGCGTCGCTGGCGCGAGAAGCTCTTTCCCAGAAGTTTCAACAGAAGTTTCAACAGCCGGACTTTCAGCGAGGCTATGGATACAACCAATATTCTTTTTTCGTCCAAGACACCGTGAGAGTGACCCCGCGGCTAGCGGTGAACGTGGGGCTTCGTTACGAAGCTTTTGGCGCGCCTCGCAACACCGGTCAGGTGAAAGATGGTGTGGTCGCCCTCGGCTCGGGCGCAGATTTTGTTCAGCGCCTGGCATCGGCCGGTTTGGTGTTTCCGCAAACCGGGGACCAAAGCCTTTACCAGCCGGACAACGGAGACTGGGCGCCGCGTTTCGGCTTCTCCTATGATCTCAGAGGTAATGCCCGCACGGTGGTGCGTGGCGGCTTCGGCATATTCTACGATCGCCCCTTCGACAATCTCTGGCAATCTCTGCGCAACAACGGCTTTGTTCTCGCTACCTTCTGCCTTCAACCAACCAACTGCCTTCTAGGCCTGCCAACCAATTATCTGGCGCCGATTGCAAGCGTATTGCCGCTCTACCAGGGCCGGCGTTTTCCCACGAATTTTCCAAGCCCGACGCTGTTCGAGCAAGATCTTCGCAACGGTTACGTGGAAAGCTTTTTCTTTGGCGTGCAGCAACAAATAACCGAGGCGTGGTCGTTGGAAGTCAACACGCTCGGCGCTCTAGGCCGGCGTCTGATCACCACCGATCAAGTGAACCGGCTCAGTAAACTGAACCCGCTTCCAACGATTTCCTATCGTGGCAGTCAAGGTCTTTCTGATTACAGTGCCCTCACGGCAGTGGCCCGTTATCGCGCCGGGCGAAAACAGTTCCAGTTCGCTTATACCTGGAGCCATTCGATCGATAACCAGAGTGACCCGTTGGCCGGGGATTTTTTTGATCTCAGCTTTGTCAAGGTGGGGTCGGGCAGCCGACCAGGCGCCCAAGCAGCCTTTGCCCGCCAGTTCGATAGCAGGGGCGACCGGGGCAGCTCTGACTTTGACCAGCGGCACAACCTGGTCTTTTTCTCCATTTGGGATCTGCCGGCCTTCTTCTCTGCCTCCAGGGCGGGCGCGCTCTTCCGGGACTGGAGATTTTCCCAATTGGCCGCTTTTCGCTCCGGGTTTCCTTACACCGTGTTTGTACCGCTTTTAGACGTCATATACAACAATCGGGCCGATGTGATTGACCCGGCCCGCACCGTAATCTCGCAGCCCGCTAAAGGCGGCAAACTCCTTCTGAACTCGAGCGCGTTTCAAATTCCGGAAGCCGGCATGCTCGGAAATTCCGGCCGCAACGCCTTCGCCGGGCCGGGGCTTTACAATATCGACATTTCGCTGAGCCGTTCGTTTCCCGTGCGCCGACTGGGTGAATCCGGCAAGGTTACCTTGCGCGCCGACTTGTTCAATTTTTTGAATCACGCCAACCTGAATAATCCCGATGCACAATTGGGGCAACAGAGCACTTTTGGGATTGCGACGTTCGGCCGCAATGGTTTCAACAGTGGCTTCCCGGCATTAACTCCCTTCAACGAAACTCCCCGGGAAATTCAGTTGCTGTTGAGGCTTGAATTCTGACGAGCCAGATTTGCCTACCCCGGGTGCAACGCACAACGTGAACTGACGCTGTTCCACATGCCCGGGGCTGGTAGCAACACCTCACCGTGATGCCAGTAGCACTACCACCACGAGCGCTACCCAAATCCAAACCAGAAGCCGCAAAGTTCAGCGAGCAAGCGGCCGCCATTAAAGGCCCGCTCGCGCAGGAGGCCTTTCACAATGCGCTGGTGATGAAAACCGAGGCCGGGAAGATGGGCGCCCGCTAGGCGGGCGGGTGTTCATGCACCGGCGAGGTTGCTGCCAGGCAGAGTCATTTCCGCAGGCGTGAGGCAATTTTCTCCCGTATGCCGATGGGGTCGAAACCGGCGGCGGCGTAGATTTCGTCGGACCGCCCGGACCGGGTGAAATGGTCGATGCCGAAACCACGCTTCTCGTGGTCCGCCGGCATCATCAGGGGATAAAGGAACCCCTTCCACCCGTTGTGGAACGCGAGGGCCTCCCGGCGCTCGTCGTCAGAGAGAATCGCTTCGGCTTTTTGCGGATCCCTTCGGCGAAGCTCTTCGAAAAGCTGTGGGGACGTGACGGCGACGATCTTGATGTCCGCCTCGCCGTCGAAATACGGCAGGGCCGCCAGCACGTTCGCCATTACCTGTCCCCCGCATACCAACGCCGCAAACTTCTTCTTGCCGTTTTCCGAATACGGCTTGAAGACGTAGGCGCCGTTTACCGCCTCGGAGGCAGGCGGGACACCGTTGCCCCTGTGGAACACGGGAACCGGCGGGCGCACGACTGAAAAGGCCACCGGCTCCCCTCGGCTGGCAGCATGGAAGAGCATCTCAACCGCTTCGTTCGCGTCCAGTGGCTTGTAGACCTTGATGCCGGGATAGGCCGAATAGAGCGACATCCAGAAAAGCCCGTGGTGGGTGGGGCCGTCTTCCCCGGTTTCGGGGCCATCATGCGCGGCGAGCAGGATGAAGAACCCGCGCGACCGTGGGTTCACCTCGTTGCTGATGAGGGCCATCCGGACGGCATTGGCCATCATCACGGAAAATACCCCGTAGCTCGCGAACGCCGTCATCGGACGGAAATCGCCAGGCAGGATGTCTCCCGCCATCGTCACGCACATCATGGCCATGTTCTGCTCGGCAATGCCGAACCGGATGCCTCTGCCGAGGGGGTTCTCCCTGCTCATCACTCCGTAGATCTCCTCGGCTTTCCCGGTAAGGATCGACTTTGCCAGATCCCCGGCTCCGACGTAAAAGAAGGGGCTTCGCCGCATCAACCAGACGAACCAAGCTTCCGTTGCTTTTCGGGTAGGCACACGGTCGCCTTCCTTGAAGACCAGTTCCGGCGGCAGCACGTCAGGCCGCGCAATGGTCGAGTAATCTGCCAGGGGCCTGTCCCCCAGGGCCGTTCTCATGACCTGCGCCAGGCAAGGTTCGGAGGGGAGCAACGAGCGCGCGGCGTCTAGACGCCGTATGAGGTACTCGACCTCCTCCTCCGCAAGGGCGGCCAGCACGGCTCCGATGTCCCTCGGCGTGTTTCCTTCCTCGGCGGACACCTCGAAGCCGAGAGCCTTCATTACTTGGACATACTCGCCGTGGGCGAGGGGCGTGCCGTGCGAATCGGCGGTCCCCTCGAGCCTCCCGTAATGTTTCCCTTTCAGGGTGTGGCAGATGATCACCGTCGGCGCCCGGTTGCCGAAACCGGCGGCCGCTTTGCGGTAGGCGTAAGCGAGTTCCCGGACATTGTGGCCGTTTACCTCGATGACGTTCCAGCCGAACGCGGACCAATGGCGCGTATACGGGAGCGGCAGAACATCGGCCACCGGGCCGTCAATACCGAAGGTGTTATAGTCGAGGGCGACGATGATATTATCCATGCCGAGGTTCGACGCGAGGTTCCGCGCTTCATAGCTCATGCCCTCTTCGGTCTCGGCATCTCCGCCGATGATGAATACCTTCGTCGGCAGGCCGCAGGAACGGTGCAGCGCAGCGAGCCCCAACCCTGCGGAAAAGCCGTGTCCGGAAGACCCGGTGCAGGCGTCGGCCAGAGCTATCTCCGATTCCACATGCCCGCTCGGCCCGCCGTAGCGGCGGAACGAGGCCAGGTCTTCCGGGTAGGTGATCGCCTCGCGAATCCCTTGCGGGGGATGGATGCCATGACGGCGGAGAGATTCGTACACCAGGGAAACGACCGCATGAAAGAGAGGAGAGCAGTGCCCTGCCGACCATACGATCCGGTCGCGCCCGGGATGCTTTGGGCGCATGGCATCGAATCCGAGAACGCCGGAAGCGAGAAGCGTAACCACCATCTCGGTCTTCGAGGACGAGCCGCCAGGATGTCCGGATTTGGCTCCGTCCACGGCGGTAAAGGCCAACCCCCGCACGATTCGGGCGAGCTTCGAAAGCTTTTCTTCCTCGATGCCTTCGAGTTCTGCGAGGGCAAGCCCCCTGAGATCCAGGAAGGCCCCGCCTTCTCCCCCAGGGCAGAAACGGCCCGGCTCGCTCCCTTCGAGCGCCGCGAGCGCGCCCTCGTCCAGGACGTTGAAGCTGTTGCCGGGCATCAGCGCCTCCCTACGCGCTATCTTACCTCGCCGGTGGAGACTATCTGGTTTCCGGTGACACGGGCGCTGCCGTACACCTGGGCGCCGCCGCAGACTTCGGCGTCACCGCAGACGGTCGCCTCATCGAACACCCAGGCATTTTCAAAAACCTTGGCATGGTCGTGGATCGCGACATGTCCGGAAGCGCGCGCATTGCCGGAGACCCTAGCATTGCCATAGACCATGGCACTGCCGAAGATCTCGGCGCAATCGGTCACCTCGGCGTTTTCAAAAACGGTCGCGCGATCGCGGATTCTCGCCCGGTCGGTGATCTTCGCTTGCTGCAGGACGACCGCATCTTCGCTGGCCTCGCTGTTGCCGCTAATGAAGGCACCGCCGCCGACACAAGCCCGGCCGGTAATACGAGCCCTCTCGAGAACCTTGGCCCGGCCTTTCACCATTGCGCGCGATCCAACAAACGCAGTCTCGGCCACCTCGGCGGTTTCGGCCACGAGACCCCCGCCGTTGGGATGGTGCCGATACTTCACGCCGTCAATTTCAACCGCGTAACCCGTGTAGAGGACATTTACCGCCATGGATCCCCCCTTATGGGACCGGGAATCAACAGAATCTTCCTCTCAGTGCGCCGGATGCAGGGTCAACTTCTGCACCCGCCAGTTCAAGAGCTCGCCCACGTAAAGCACGTTCTCGGAGGGACATGCTATTTCATGTATCCAGCCGAACTGGCCTGGCTGTTTGCCGTATTTTCCGAAGACCCCCCGGAGATTGCCGTCCAAGTCCAACTTGAAAATCTTTCCGGACATGGCGTCTGAGCTGTAAAGCGCCTGATTGGGGCCGGGCGTGATACAAATGGCCCAGGGCGCCTCGACGTTCGTGAACTGTTTCAGGAACTTCCCGTCATCATCGAAGACCTGAATGCGCTTGTTTCCGCGGTCCCCCACGTACACAAGGCCCTTGGCGTCGGCGGCGATGGTGTGCGGGGTGTTCAACTCGCCGGGAGCCGTGCCCCTCTTGCCCCACGCCGTGATCCAGTTGCCGTACTTATCCACCTTCGCGACGCGCGAATTCCCGTATCCATCGCTGATGTAGCTGTTTCCCGCGGGGTCCCAGGCCACATCGGTAGGCCTGTTGAAAAGCCCGTCGCGGGCGGGAGGCGGGGGGGCGCCTGGAACATGGGGCGCGGGGGGCTCCACGGCCTCCGGCTTTCTTCCCAGAACCATCACAACCCGGCCCTCGGGGTTGAACTTGATCACCATGTTCGACCCTTCATCCACGCACCAGATGTAGTCGTCCCTGTCGATTCGCACGGTGTGGGCGAATGTGAAGCCGTACAAGTCATTGCCGATGATGCGAAGGAAGGTTCCGTCGGGACCAAATTCCAAAAGCTGCGTGTGGCCGCTTCGGGAGTAAACGAAGATGTGCCCTTTGGAATTCAGCGCCACGCCCGCCGCTTCGCCCAGGTAGAGGTTCGGCGGGAGCTTCAGCAGGTTCGGATCGGCCTCGAAAGGTATTTCGGGCGCCGACTGCGGCTGGGCAAAGACGGCGGCATTCAGTACCAATAGCAGCACGATCAAACAGCTTCTCAAGGTAACCTCCTGCAAGCGAGTTGTCCTGTAGCAAAAAAAACAACAACAGAGCGATCTCCCGGTATTTCCGTTCTGAAATGCCGGGTAGCTGGAAGTGTACACCAGACGGGCAGGCAGTGTCCTAACTAAGAGAGTGTGGCTGAATTAGTGGTCGTGCGCACGCAAACGACGGAATGGCCCGCTCTGTTCCCTTTGAGGGCCCTATTCAGATCTCAGAATCACCAGACACTTAAGGACTTTGGCCGCGGGAGGGTAGGGAGCCCGCAACTACGCCAGGTGTACTGCGCCTTCCGTCGGGCCTGGTTGGTTAAGGGAGCGGCGGGAGTCAGGAAGCGGGCCGGGCGGGATCATCGCCGGGCGCGGCCTGTGGGCGCAAAACTTCCGTGGTTTCTTCGCCGGTTAGGTCCTGTCCCGGGCCGCGCTGCGTCTTCAGAAGCTTGCGCTCCGCGCGCCGCTCCATCTTTCTGCGCTGCTTTTCCTGCCGGGCCAGTTCCTTTTGCCGTTTCTGAAAAGTCGTCTTCTGTTTGTTAGGCATCGTGGATTCCTTTGCCGCAATCGCGCCGGGGATTACCAGCGTGGTTCACGCGGTGGCCGGCCGGAGCCTCGGCCGCCCCTTCCGCCGCGCCCACCACGCTCGCCGAACCCGCCGCTGGGACGGAAGCCGCCTCCTCGTTCCACTTTCGGGCGAGCTTCGTTAACGTTGATCGTCCGGCCTTGGAGATCGCTGCCGTTCAGCGCAGCGATGGCCTTTTCGCCGCCCTCGGACGACATTTCCACAAACCCGAATCCGCGCGGTTTACCCGTGTCGCGATCCATCACAATTTGCATGGACTGCACCTCGCCGAAGGGCTCAAACAATCCCTGCAGATCACCTTCGTTAGCGCTAAATGGAAGGTTACCAATAAAGATACGCATAGTTCTTGCTCCAGTTATTTCGGAAAGCGCGCTTTCGCCTTGTGAAGGTCGGGCCTGCTTCCCGTCAACAGAAAGAACGCTGTCCAGCGGTTCAAGAAGAGCATCTGCCTCGGTTATCCCGAGGTGGTGAGCCGCAACTGAGGTCGCCAGCGAACGCTTTTTCCAACGTGCCATTTTAATGGTAGCACATCTGGGGTGCTGAGGCTCAAGAATCGTCGCCCCAAGCTCTGAAATACAAGGGCGAGGCCGGGGGGGAGACAAGTGGCGTTTTTCTTGACAGGGGATTTCTGGCGTGATAGTCTCCTTTCAATCAAGGGGCTGGCAGTGGTACTTCGCAGGGGCAACCTTAAGGAGGCTGAGATGAGACATCAATCCTTTTTGAGTGGATTGGGCTCCTGGGGCCGGTTCGTTCTCTGTGCCCTGCTGGTAGCGTCTGGGCTGCGCGCCGACGTCACCGGGTCCATCCTAGGCGTGGTGCGGGATCCCACTGGAGCGGTGGTTGTGAACGCGCACATCGTGGCAGCCAACCTGGACACCAACTTGACCCAGGAGGCGTACTCCGACGCCGCCGGCCAGTATCGCATCCTGGTCCTTCCCGTTGGGAGATACAAGGTCGAGGCGACGCTCTCCGGCTTCCAGAAATTCGTGGCCACAGGCATCGAGCTCACCATCAACGAGCAGCGGCGCGTGGACATCACCTTGCAGGTCGGCGCGGTGGAGCAGGCCATCGAGGTTACGACCAGCGCCGTCCAGATTGAAACCACCAACAGTCAATTGGGCGAGGTCGTGGAGGAGAAGAAGATTCTCGCGCTTCCTCTCAACGGCCGGAGTTATATCGAATTGTTGGGCTTGCAGGCCGGCGTGGCGCCGGCCACCTCCGGGTCGATGCAGCAGGACCGGCCGGTGTCGGGCGGCCTGTCGGCCGGCAATCTGGCCGTAAACGGCCAGCGTGAAACGGCCAATGCATTTCTGGTGAATGGCGGCGACGTGAGCGAAGGCCGGAACCTCGGAGCCTCCATCATCCCTAATATCGATTCCGTGGCCGAGTTCCGCCTCATCACCAACACCTTCGACGCCGAGTACGGGCGCTTTAGCGGCGCCATCATGAACGCCATCACTAAAACGGGGACCAATGGCTTCCACGGTTCCGCGTTTGAATTCCTCCGAAACGATAAAATGGACGCCCGCAACTTCTTCGATCCGGAAAAAGGGACCCTGAAGCGGAACCAGTTTGGCTACGCCGTCGGGGGGCCGTTCCTGAAGAACAGGCTGTTCTGGTTCACAGATTACCAGGGAACCCGCGAGGTGCGTGGTCAGGGAACCGGGCTGGTGCAGCTTCCCACGCAGGCCATGCGAAACGGCGATCTTTCCGCCGCCGACGATTTTCTGGACACCGGCGCCACCGTGAACGGCCACTACTGGGCGCAGGTGCTGTCGAACCGGCTGGGCTACACGGTGACCAATGGCGAGCCTTACTCCCCGCGGGGATGCGCCAGCACCGCCGATTGCGTCTTTCCGGGCGGCATCATACCCCAGCGCGCTTTCTCGTCTCCGGTCGCCGGGACTCTGAAGTACATCCCGCTTCCGAACATCGGCGATAACCTCTTTTCGGCCGTCGACAACGGGAAAATCAACGACGACAAGGCGGGGCAGCGGGTGGATATTATTAACAGAAAGACGGGCAACTGGTTCATCTACTATTTCTTCGACGATTCGACCGTCCGCTATCCCTTTAACGGCGCCAGTGTGCCGGGATTTGAGAGCGTCACCCCGACCCGGGCCCAACAAGCAGTACTGAGCAATACCCATATCTTCGGGCCCACCACCGTCAACGAGGCGCGCCTCAGCTTCGTGCGCACGGCGACCACCACCGACGTGCCGCAGGCCGGCTTTGCCAAGCTGTCCGATCTGGGATTCATCGAGAACCAGGGGCTGGGCATCTTTCCCTCCGGGCCTCCCGGCTTCGAGGCGCTCCCGCCCTTGTACTTCAACAACTTCAGCATCGGCAGCCCAACCCTCACCACCACCCAACCGAACAACACCTGGCACGCCGCGGACAGTTTTTCCAAGATTTATCAGAAGCACAATTTCAAGTTCGGCGGCGAGTACCGCTACCTCCAGATCAACGAGCGGAATGTGTGCGCCCCGAACGGCAGCTTTTCCTTCGATGGCTCGGAAACGGGCAATGACTTTGCTGACTACCTGCTGGGCGCGCCCTCCGAATACATCCAGTGCAGCATGCAGTTCCTCGATTCCCGCACCAAGTATGGCGGAATCTTTGGGCAGGACACGTGGCGGATCAAGCCCAACTTGACTCTCAATTACGGCCTGCGCTGGGAATTCAGCATGCCCTGGTACGACACCCAGGACAAGATTGAGACCATCGTCCCCGGCTTGCAATCCACCGTTTTCCCCACCGCTCCCCGGGGCTGGGTGGTGCCGGGAGACCCGGGCATCCCTAAGACGCTGTCGCCGACCGATTACAACAACTTCGGACCGCGCGTGGGAATCGCCTACTCGCCCAATTTCTCCGACGGCGCTCTGAAGAAGATCTTTGGAGGCCCCGGCAAGACCAGCATCCGGGCGGCCTTCGGCGTCTACTATACGTCGGTGGAAGACTTGACCCTCTTTTACGAAGTTGGTGACGCTCCCTACGGCCTGTACTGGCCGAGCATCGTGCCGCCGCTGTTTGATGAGCCTTTCCGCACCCGGTCCGACGGGAGCTCCCAAACACAGCGCTTCCCCTTCAAGTTCCCTGTCCCCGGGGATCCCGCGCTTAAGACGTTGGATTATTCCGTGTACTTGCCCATCCAGAGCTCGCCCGGCTACGCCATCACCAACCGGTTGCCGTATGCCGAGCATTTCAACCTCGCCATCCAGCGGAGCCTGAGCCCCTCGACCCTCCTGACGGTAGCCTACGTAGGCACCGTGGGACACAAGCTGATCGGCCAGTATGAATCGAATCCAGGTGATCCCAACCTGTGCCTGAGCCTGCAAGGATCGGGGGTGATGGCCGGAACATCGGAGTGCGGCCGCCATGGGGAGAACGGGCTATACACCCGGCCGGACGGCACGCTGGTTTACGGAACTCGAGGCCCCCTGGGCTACGCCTTTGGAAGCAACG
>JACQDG010000157.1 GCA_016201185.1 Acidobacteriota bacterium
CGCCAGTTGCCGCCGCATAGTTTTTCGTACTCGTCCCAGCCGTCGAAAGCGGCTGCCGAAAAGTGGTACACGACCACGCCTTTTCCGGAGCGCACAAAATCCAGCAGAGCATTGTCGGCCCGCTCGCCCCAGCGCAGCTCCGGCCGTCGCCGCTCGAAGTAGTTCAGGATGACCAGGTCGTAGGGAGCCAGCGTCTCCGGTCCCGTGCCGCGGAATTCCTCGACCACGCGCACCTCGAAGCGGCCGGTGTCCTCGAGAATCTTTCGCAGCACCGGGGTGGTCGCGCGCCAGTCGTGGCCGTTCTGCCCGGTGATGAGCAGGGCCTGGATTTTCGGAGGACCGGCCGAGGGCTGCTGCCCCGTGGCAGCGGAGAAGGCCCCGGCCAATGACAAGCAAAGGCCGAGCTTTTTCAAACCTGGTTTTTCCACGAGCGACCTCCTGTGGGATTCCGAAGATGAGATTATATCGCCCATGATGACCCATAAACGGCGACTTTCCACCCTTATCCCTTTGGCTGTCTTGCTGACTGCGCCCGCCGCCATAATGGGGCAATCCCCGCCCTCCGATTCCCCGCTTCAGAAGCTCGAGCGGGAAATGGCGCGGGTATCGAAGATTGCCGGCGGCGTGGTGGGCGCCAGCGCCCTGCACCTCGAGACTGGACGGCGAGCGTCGCTGAACGGAAGCGAGCGGTTCCCCATGGCCAGCACCTTCAAAATTCCCATCGCCGTGCAGCTTCTCAGCCGGGTCGAGCGGGGCGAGATGAGCCTCGCTCAAATGGTTACGCTCCAGCCGGGCGATCTGCACCCCGGCAGCGGCACGCTGACCGACCTGTTCAACAAGCCCGGCGTGGCGCTCTCCGTGCACAACCTGCTCGAGCTGATGCTGCTGATCAGCGACAACAGCGCCACCGACGTCCTGCTGCGGCTGGCGGGCGGGCCGGAGGCAGTCACAGGGCGCATGCGGGAGCTCGGCATTGAGGGCATCAATGTCAACCGTCCCACCTCCCGTTTGATCGCCGACTGGATCGGCGTGGCGTCCCTGCCGGCAGAAGAAGAGTGGTCGCCGGAACTTTTCCGCAAGTTGCTCGCCGCAGTTCCGGAAGAGGAGCGGAAGGCAGCGGCGAAAAAGTTCGATGCCGACCCCCGTGACACCGCCGCCCCAGAGGCTATGGCAGCACTTCTGGCCCGTATCTACCGCGGAGAAGCTTTGAAGAAAGAGAGCACAGATCTTCTGCTCGATATCATGCGGCGCTGCCGGACGGGGGAGACTCGGCTAAAGGGAATCCTGCCGGCCGGAGCCGTCGTGGCGCACAAGACCGGCTCCATCGGCGGAACCACGAACGATGTAGGGATCCTCGAGCTGCCGGAAGGCGGGCACGTAGCCCTGGCGGTCTTCGTGAAATCCTCGGATAAAGAAGCTCCGGCCCGCGAGCGCGCCATCGCCGAGATTGCCCGCTCGGTCTATGACTTTTTTCTATTCCAGCCGGGCGCGGCCGCCGCCGCTTTGAACTACGATGCCATGGCGGCGCGGATCACGGCCGCGCTGCGCCTCGAAAAGGGCGAGCGCACCATGCTGCGTTACGACCCGGCCTATTTCCGCGGGCTGGTCGAGCCGCTCACCCGCCGAATCCGCGAAGCCGGGGCGGTGGACGCCTTCAAGCTGGACGCCACGCCGCCCGACTTCGAGCAGAAGCTCGGGGCTACGGACGTCTATTTCTGGCTGCCGCTGCGCGATGAACGGGGGCAGCTCTCCGCGGCTGACCGGGCGGCCCTCGCCCGGTGGCTGGACAAAGGCGGCCGCCGGCGCGAGATCCACTTCCACTGGTCCGGCGGCAGCGTGCGGGCCGACGGACTCGCGGGAGAGCACTCTGCGGCTCTGGATGCCATCTACCAGGATGCTCTCGACATCGATTACAAGGCCCTCCGCGCGGCTCAGGACCGGGCCATCGCGAAGCTGCGCCGCGGCATGGTGCGGGTGCGGACGCCGGAGGGGACCGACCTCCAGTTCCGCATCGGCGCGCGGCCCTTCAACGTTCAGGACGGCGATGCCTCCCCCGAGCGCGTGCAGAAGGCTCGGGTGCGCGTGGACCGCGAAATCGAGTTGCCGGCCGGCGTGCTGCGAGTCGCTCCACTCGAGGAGACGGCCAACGGCCGCATCGTCATCCCGGAAGCGCGCTTTGGCAACGCCTTGGCGCGCAACATCAAACTCACGATTCAAAGGGGCCGGGTGACGAAGGTGGAGGCCGATGAGAACCTGAACGCGGTCGAGCAGGCGCTCTCCGCCGGCGGCGAGGCGGCGCGGCGGTTTCGCGAATTCGGCCTGGGTTTTAATCCCAAGCTGCGGGCCCCGGCCGGCAGCCCGATTCTTGCCTATTACGGATATGGGGCCGGCGTGGTGCGGCTGAGCCTGGGCGACAACACAGAACTGGGCGGCTTGGTAAGTGGCGGCTTTGTCCGCTGGTTCTTCTTTCCTCAGGCTACGGTCGAGGTCAACGGCCGGGCTCTGGTGCGGGAAGGGAAGATGGTCGAATGAGCCGCTTGCCGACTCTCGTCCTTAGGGCTGGTCGCCGGGAGCAGCCCGAATGGACCAGGTGCCGTTCTGCACGCTGCTGCGTCCCCAGGTCCCGCTGACGATTTCGTTCAGTGCGGACTGCAGCAGATCGGCGAACCGCGCCGCGCCGTTGATCCGCAAGTTTGCGGTCCAGGTTCCGGAGATCGATCCTCGCTGGTCGGCCACCCGGACCTGCCAGCGGCCCTCCCAGGCCTTCTCCGTCTTGCGGGCTGACCAGGAGCCGGAGCCGGCCGCTCGACCCGAGCCGTCGAACAGCGTCCAGGTTCCCCACCCGGCGTAGGGATCCTGGTGAAGGCTGGCCGTCCACGAGCCGGAGAGATTCACCCCGGGGCCTCTGACCGTGTATGTTCCGCGCCAGGTGGGAGACTGCGCCAGGGACGTCCCGGCCAGGCAAAACACCAAGCATGCGCAAACCATCCGCGGCATGTCCTCATGTTAGGCCAGTCAGGCCGCCGATTGACAGGTTGGAGAGAGAATTTTCGCCTGACTGATCTCCGCCCTGATGCGCGCGCCCAGGACGGCTGCAGCGCTTGGAGCGGCTTGACGTCACCCTCGGCAAAGCGGCATCATGGCCCGCATGCGCCGTGAAATCCTGATTGCCTTTCTCCTGGGCGCGTGGCTGGCAGGGACATTGTTCATGTGGGCGGTGGCCACCGAGAACTTCCGCCTGGTCGACCGCCTGCTGGCCTCTCCCGTCCCGGAAATGAGCCGGCGCTCAGCGCCACTGGCTCGGGGCGATGCCCGGCTGCTGATGCGCTATCAGGCCTCGGAAGTGAATCGGCTGTTCTTCGCGCGCTGGGGCTGGACGCAACTGGGGATCGGCGCCGTGCTGTTGTGGCTGGTAATCCGCTCCGGCGCCGGGCGGCCTCTGCAGACGGCGGTTCTGCTAATGCTGGGGATTGCGGCGGTCTTGCAGTTCGCCGCCGTTCCGGAAATCATCCGTCTGGGCCGCCTTCTCGACTTCGCCCCGCGCAACCCTCCTCCACCCGAGACCACGTCCTTCTGGCGCCTCCACGCCCTGTACACCGCTCTGGACGGGGTGAAGGCGTTGCTGGGGGTGTTCGCGATTGCCAGGGTGCTGCGGAAGGAAAGCTGAGAGAGCAGTAGCTTACGGCCGGGTCAGATCGATTGTGTCGACCACCGCGATGACCGACATGTCGATAGGCGACTCGGGCCGGTCCACGCTGGTCATGGCGCTCCAGCCTTCGGTGGCCACCAGCACCTGGTCGCCCACCCCGGCGTCCACCCAGTCGAGCGCCACCAGCGGGTCGCCCCGGTCCTGGCCTTCGAGAGTGAGGGGTTGGACCAGCAAGATCTTCCGGCCTTCGTGGCTATGGTGCTTGCGGGTGGCGACCAGCTCGCCGAGGACGCGGGCGATGAGCATGGAAGGGGTCTCAGCGCTTCACGGTGGATATAGTGTCAACAATGCCAACAACGCTGGCGTCGGTGGGCACCTCGTCAGGCAGGAAGGGAATGGTCGATTCCCGGCCCCGGCACCAATAAACGATTTCCCCGGCGCCGGCTCCCACGGCGTCCACCGCCACCAGCCTCCGGCCGCGGCGTTTGCCGTCCGGGCCGATGGGCTCGAGCAGCAGCAGCTTCCGGCCTTCCAGGCCCGGCTCTTTGGCTGTGGCCCACACCCGGCCTACCACGCGCGCCAGAAACATCGTCTCCTCTCAAGTCTTGCTGTCGAGCTCAATGTTATCAATAATGCCTATGATGGCCGTGTCCACCGGGCAATCCTTGCAGCCGAAGGCCATGCGGGCGGAGCTGCCGGTGACGGTGAGGACCTTTTCCTTGAACCCGGCCCCCACCGTGTCTACGGCGACGACATAGCCGGGCTCGTCCCCGCCCTCGGCGGAGACGTAGCGCACCACGAGCAGCTTCTTGCCTTCCAGGCGCGGATCTTTGCGCGTGGCCACCACCGTGCCCACGACGCGTGCCAGCAGCATGAGCGGATGCTCCTACCCTTTGGATGCGGAAGCCTGCGCCTTGCCGATGGGAAGGATTTCCTCCAGGCTCTGGTGCGGCCGCGGGATGACGTGCACCGAGATCAGCTCGCCAACCCGGCGGGCGGCGGCGGCCCCGGCGTCGGTGGCGGCTTTCACGGCGGCTACGTCGCCGCGCATCAGCACCGTCACGTAACCCGACCCGATCTTCTCCCACCCCACCAAATACACTTTGGCCGCCTTCACCGCCGCATCGGCGGCTTCGATCATGGCCACCAGGCCTCGTGTCTCAATCATTCCTAGAGCTTCACCCATTCCGCCTCCTATTTCCTCGCCCGCAGCGCTTCATCCACCAGGGCGATGAGCTCCTCGCGGGTCACATAGTATCGTTCCTGGCCGTCGGCGGGCAAATCCTCGGCCACCACCGGGCAGCCCGGCTCCGGGCTCGTCCGCCCCTTCACCCCGTAGCGGGTCCGGGAGCCGAACAACTTGGTCACCTCTTCGCGCGGCAGCACGTTGGGACCGCCCAGCAGCTCGGCCACCAGATTGATGCGCGCACAATGCTCCACCGTCTCCATGCGGAAGAAAGCCCGCCACACGTCCTCGCCGTAGCAGACCGCGCCGTGATTGGCCATCAGGATGGCGTCATACCTGGGGATCAGGGGAATCATCGGCTCGCTCAGCGCCGGGGTGCCCGGCAGTCCGTATGCCGCCAGCGGCACGCAGCCCAGCCCGATGATCACCTCCGGCAGCAGCGCCTTATCGAGCGAGCGCCCCACGGCAGCGAAACCCGTGGCCACCGGCGGATGGGCGTGCAGCACGGAGTGCACATCAGGACGCATCTTATAGATGGTCATGTGCATCAGGATTTCCGAGGTGCCTTCCTTTCGCCCCTCCAGTTTCCTGCCTTCCGAGTCCAGGATGATCAGGTCGTCCGGGTGCATCATCCCTTTGCTGACCCCGGTGGGCGTGGCCAGGATGCGGTCCGGGCCCAGGCGGATGGTAATGTTGCCGTCGTTGGCCGCCACCCAGCCTTTCTGGTAGACAAGCCGGCCCACCTCGACGATATCCTGGCGATACTCCCGCTCGGTTTTCACCATGGGAAATCTGTATCGTAGCGCGGGGCCGTAGCCGTTGTAAATAGGTGCAGGAGAAAGGGTTTGGTGGACGGCAAGGGACTCGAACCCTCGACCCCGGCGTTGCGAACGCCGTGCTCTCCCAGCTGAGCTAGCCGCCCACGCACGACCATTTTCCAATATAGCACGCACGGGCCGAGACAAAGGGCGAAGGCGGCCCGCGGCGCGGTGTTAACACTCGTCCATCTCCAAACGTCTTGCTCGGAGAAAGGCCCATCTCACGCCACAGGAGGTACTAACTATGACCCGACCCATGCTTCGTTCACTTGGTTTGGCGCTGTTTTCGCTTGCCGGCATTCTGGCCGTCCCGCAAGCGGTGCAGGCCGGGCCCCCGCTCATTTGTCACCCGCTCGACACGGGCGGCGCCAAGTCCCTGCCC
>JACQDG010000030.1 GCA_016201185.1 Acidobacteriota bacterium
CGCCCTAGCGTACCCAGTAGCAGGGCTTGGATTCTTCGCACAGCACGGCGCGGAAGCCGGCCGGCAGGTGCTTCTTGGTCCACGCGGCGCCGTTGACGAAGCAGGGTTTGGTCCAGGCCTCGCTGTCCAGTGTCTTGGGGGCCAGCACGGAGACTGACAACATACCCTGGGCGGGGTAGCCGGTGCGGGGGTCCATCAGGTGGCTGTAAATTTTTCCTTCAGCCTCGAAAAATTTCTCATAATTGCCGGAAGTGGAGAGCGAATCGTCCTTCAAATAGACCTCGGCCACGGTGATTTTCTCGACCTTGGGATCGCGGATGCGGACGTACCAGCCTTGGGCGCCGGGGGGCGCGCCCAGGGCGTAGATGCTGCTGCCGGCGGCGCTGACCAGGGCGATCTCGACGCCCGCTTCGTGCAGCACATCGACCATCTTGTCGACGGCATACCCCTTGCCGATGCCCCCGGGGTCGAGCTCCATCCCCGGCAGGTCGAAGCTCACCGTGCGGCGCTCGGGGTCGAGCCGGATGTGCCGGTAGCCGATGCTGCGCAGGGCGTGCTCCACCTGGGCGCGGTCGGGAAGGCGGCCGGAGCCCTTGTAGAATCCCCACAGCTTCATGAGCGGCCCGACGGTCCAATCGAAGGCTCCCTCGCTCAGCCGGCTGTACTCCTGGCATTTCTCGAGTAAATCGAACATTTCAGGGGAAACCTTCACCGGCCGCTGCGCCGCCTCGCGGTTGATCTCGCTCAGCTCGCTCGAGGGCCGGTAGTTGCTGAGCATCTGGTCGAGCCGGCGGACTTCCTGAAAGGCCGCCTCCACCGCCGCCGAAAGCTGGGCGCGATCTTCCCCATAGGCGGCGATGGTGTAGAGGCCGCCCATGGCCGAGGCCGAAGCTTCGTAACGGACGAGCTCCGCCCGCAGCCCGGAGCAGAGCAGGAGCAGCACGATGAGGGGCGTGCGTTTCTTGATGCGCTCGAGCAGCGTTTCCACCCGCCGGGCATGTTGCGGACCATGGTCGATCGTGAAGCGCAGCTCGGGGGTGTGGCGGAGCTGGAGGAGGGCCGCCAGCTCACGGCGCAGGAAATGCCCGGCGCTCTCCAGCCCGCGCAGGCAATCCTTTTCGCTGGCTTCCTTGTCGACAGGGCAGACCCGGACCTGGGCCTGTTTCCCGTCCGGAGAGACGCTTACACTGGTGACGGTGACGGAGCCCACGCGCGGGTCGGCCACTTCGTTCTCGATCAACTCGGCCAGCTCGGCGCGAATCTGCTCGGCCACACGATCCATTCGTCTGCCGTGCATAAAACCAGGCGCCAGGTGTCAGGCAAGCGCCAGACCCCCAGGTTCTACCCTTCGACTCACCTCTAGAAGAACTCTTTCTCCGCCCCGACCAGGATCGGTCCGAGCAAATTGGCGGCCTCGATTTCCACCCGCTGCAGAACCTCCTCCACGCGCGGGCGGTCGCCGGCCAGGGTGACGACCCCGATCACGGCCCGCTGCCAGCTCTCCTGGTGGTCGATTTCGGCGGCGGCCACGTTGAACCTGGCGCGCAGGCGATCCTTCAGGCTGCGGACCACCTGTCGCTTGTCTTTCAGGGAGTGCGAGTGCTCGATGCGCAGATCGAGGGTGAGAACGCCAATGGTCGCCATGGCGGCAGGGAAACCGGGAAGATCGTCCAGTTTATACCAGGACTTCGCTGGCCACTTTTTCGGTTACGAAAGCCTCAATGATGTCGCCCTGCTTGAGGTCGGAGAAGTTAGTGAGCGTCACGCCGCACTCGAAGCTGTTCTTCACCTCGCCGACGTCATCCTTGAAGCGGCGCAGGGACGCCACCTTGCCGGTATAGACTACTACGTTGTCGCGCAGCAGGCGGACCTCGCTTTCGCGCGTCAGGCGGCCCTCCTGCACCATGCAGCCGGCCACCACGCCGACCTTGGGAATACGGAAGGTCTCCCGCACCTCGGCCTTGCCCAGGAAGATCTCCTTGATCACCGGCTCGAGCGGGCCGGCCATGGCTCGCCGGATCTCGTCGGTTACGTCGTAGATGACGGTGTGCAGCCGGATGTCGACGCTCTCCCGCTCGGCTAGCGCTGCGGCGCTGCGCTCCGGCCGGACGTTGAAGCCGACGATGATGGCGTTGGAGGTGGCGGCCAGCAGAACGTCGGACTCCGAGATGGCGCCCACACCGCTGTGGATGATCCGCATTTTCACCTTGTCGGTGGAGAGCCTCTGCAAGGTGTCGGCAAGGACTTCCACCGACCCGGTCACGTCGCACTTCAGAATAATGAGCAGCTCCTTGACCTCGCCGCTGCGCATCTGCTCGTGCAGGGCCTCGAGCGTCATCCGGGCGCTCTTGGCGATAGAAAGCTCGCGGGCCTTCGATTCGCGATAACCGACGATCTGTTTGGCCTTGGCGGTGTCGGTGACGACCTGGAAGGAATCGCCGGGCGCGGGCACGTCCTCCAGGCCGAGCACGACCACGGGAGTGGCGGGGGGCGCCTCTTTAACAATCCGGCCCAGATCGTCCAGCATGGCGCGCACTTTGCCGAAGACCTGACCGACGATGAAAAAATCGCCCACGCGGAGGGTCCCGTTTTCGACCAGCACGGTAGCCACCGGACCCTGGCCGCGGTCCAGCTTGGCCTCAAGCACGGAACCTGTGGCCGGACGGCCAGGGTTAGCCTTGAGCTCCAGCATCTCCGACATCAGCAGGACCATTTCCAGCAGAAGCTCCAGGTTGGTCTTGGTCTTGGCCGAAACGGAGACCATGACGGTTTCACCGCCCCAACTCTCGGCCAGCAAGCCGCGGTCAGCCAGTTGCTGTTTGACGCGCTCGGGCTGCGCGTCCGGCTTGTCGATCTTGTTGATGGCCACCAGGATCGGCACTTTGGCCGCGCGGGCATGGTCGATTGCCTCGAGCGTTTGCGGCATGACGCCGTCATCGGCGGCCACCACCAGGATCACGAGGTCGGTGACCTTGGCGCCCCGGGCTCGCATCCGGGTGAAAGCCTCGTGGCCGGGCGTGTCGATGAAGACGATCTTGCGACCCTTGTGCTCCACCTGGTAAGCGCCAATGGCCTGGGTGATGCCGCCGGCTTCCCTGTCCGCGACGTGCGTTTCCCGAATGGCGTCCAGCAGCGAGGTCTTGCCATGGTCGACGTGACCCATAACGGTGACAACCGCAGCTCGCGACTGCAAGTCCTTGGCGTCCTCGGCCAGCTCCACGTCCTGCATAGCCTCTTCCTCGAAGCTGACGGTAGCGGTGGAAGCGCCGAACTGGCGGGCCAGATCGTTGGCCATCTGCGAGTCCAGCGTCTGGTTGATGGTAGCGAAGACTCCCTTGTCCACCAGCTTCTTGATGACGAGGCTGGCCTTGATACCCAGCTTTTCAGAAAGCTCCTTGACGGTGACGCCCTCACTCACAGTGATCTCGCGAGTGATGGGAGGCGGCGGCTCGGGCATCTGCGCGACCGGGGTGAGGCGCCGGCGCCCAAGGAATTTCTTTTCCTGCTCCAACTCGCGGTCGCGGACGGCGCGCTGGGCGCGAGCGGGGCCGCCGGGCCGGTGCGCGCGGCGCTGGTCAGCACCCCCCGGTGGCGCCCCGACGGCCGGAGGAGCGATGCCCAGGCCAGCTCGGGGCTGCCGCGACGTGGGGTGCATGGGGCGGGGTCCGAGGCGCGTTCCGGGGACACCCATACCTCGCGCGGAGGCGGGCATTCCCGGGGTGGGCATGCCCGGCCGCTGCGGCATTCCCGGGCGATCGCGGTTGGGCCGCTCAAAGATCGGCTTGCCAGGAGTAGGCGGGGCCAACGGCTTCCGCATCCCCGGGGCCTGGACGGTCCCCGCCGTCGGCTGACCGGCCTGCCGGAGGCGGGGCGCTAAATCGGGCCTGGCTGGCACGACAGGGCGAACCGGCGGCTGGCCGGCCAGCGGTCGAGTCGCAACGGGTTGCTGGCCGGGAGCCAGCGCCGGACGGACATACGGGGCCGTGGGACGAACAGCCGGCGGTGGAGTCGCAGCGACTCCGGCCGGCAGCGGCGCCCGGGGCCCGGTGGCCGCCTGGCCCGGCGCGGTCGCGGTCGGAATGGGCCTTACCGAGGGCGTTGACACGCGCGGCGCGGCTGGGCCGGCGGGCCCCACGGCCGAAGGTATTTCTGATATCCGGGCGGCGCCCGGCGGCTCGACGACCGGGGGAGGTGCCTGGACCAGAGGCGGCGCAAGAGGCGCGCCGGGGGCGCGCAAAGGAGGCTTCACGGGGTGAGCGCCAGCAACCGGCAGCCGAACTGCCGCCGGAGGAACAATCGTGGAGGAGGCCGGCGCAGGCGGCGGCGGGGCGGCCAGCGGGACTTCGGCGTGGGCCGGCTCGGCAGCAACCTGGGCGCCGCCATTTTTGAAATGCTTGCGTACTTTCCCGGCACTGTCCTCATCCAGAGAACTGGAATGCGTTTTCTTATCGGTGATCCCCAGCGTGGGCAGGAATTCCAGGATCAAGTTCGCCTTGACTTCCAGTTCCCGGGCCAGTTCATTGATTCGAATCTTTTCCATACTAGAAATACGTAAGCTGCTCCAAAATGGCGGTTATGTGCTCATATTTCTAACCCCGCGAAACGCGCACAAAACATGCTTTCGCCTCCGCCAGCCTGCCTATCCCGTGGTGTCCTTCGGAGTAGACTCTTCCTGCGCCGCGGGCGTGGATTCCACGCTGGGCGACGAGGCGCTGGGTGCGTCCAGTTGCCCCAAAGTGTTTATTTTATCAGATTCTTGCGGCTCCAGAGGCGGGACCGGCTCGATCTGGGCCGGCGCCTCGACGGCTTCCGGCGCAGCGGGGGCCTCTCCGGCCGCCCGTTCTTCGGGTGCTTCCGCTACACCTTCCGCCGAAGTTGCTTCTTCAGCAGAGACTTCTTCCGCGGGCGGCTCCTCGAACTGCGCGTAGTAACTCTGAATCGCCGTGCGGATCTTTTCGACCATCTTCGGGCCGATGCCTTGTATCTCCTCGAGCTCCTCGGGGGTCATATCGCTGACGCGCTCGACCGAAGTGGCCCCAGTCTCGTTCAGCTTCTCCACCAGCCTCTCGGTCAGGCCATGATCCAGCAAGATGGAGACCGGAGTGCCGGGAGAAACCAGGGCTGCCATGGCCGATTCCACCTCCTGACGCTTCTCCTCTTCGCTCTTGATGTCGATGCGCCATCCCATCAGCTTGGCCGCCAGCCGCACGTTCTGGCCCTTCTTCCCGATGGCCAGCGAGAGCTGGGTGTCGTCGACAATCACCTCCAGGTGCTTCTCGATGGGGTCGAGGATAGCCACCCGGCTGATTTTGGCCGGGCTGAGGGCGTTGGTGGCCTGCTCGACCGCATCCTCGGAGTACTCGATGATGTCGATCTTTTCCCCGCGCAGCTCGCGAATGATGGATTGCACGCGCATCCCCTTCATGCCCACGCAGGCGCCCACGCTGTCCACGTCCCGGTCACGCGACTGGACGGCGATCTTGGTCCGCTCGCCGGCTTCGCGCGCGCAGGCCTTGATGATGACCGTGCCGTCGTAAATCTCCGGCACCTCCTGCTCGAACAGGCGCATCACCAGCTCCGGAGCGGCGCGCGAAACCACTACACCAGGGCCGCGGCTGAACTTGTCCACCGCCTTGATGACGGCCCGGATGCGATCGCCCGGGGCGAAGCTTTCGGCCTTGGATTGCTCGCGGCGCGGCAGGCGAGCCTCCGTGCGCCCCAAGTCCACCACTAGGTCGGGGCCTTCGCCCCGCTTCACCACGCAATTCACCAGCTCGCCCACCCGGCCGGAGAACTCGCCGAAGATGGTCTCCCGCTCGGCCTTGCGGATTTTCTGAAAAATCACCTGTTTGGCCGTCTGCGCCGAGATACGTCCCAATACATCGGTCGGCTTGACGATGCGAATTTCGCTTTCTGGTTGCGCCTCGGGATTGAAGCGCCGGGCCTCCTCCAGGCTCATTTCCTTAACCGGGTTGGTGACCACCTCCACCGCTTTCTTCACCGCGTAGACGTCGATCTGTCCCGTCCGTTCGTTGAGCTCCGCCACCAGATCTTCGGTGGTCTTGTAGTATTTCCGCGCGGCCACCAAAATGGCGTCCTTGACCGCGTCGAGGACGATCTGCGTGTCGATGCCCGTCTCCCGGCTCAGCAGCTCGATCGAATCGTATAAAGTCGCCATGAGACCTCTTTAAAACTCCACAACCAGCCGCGCCGTCTGCACTTCTTCCAGGGGAAATTGAACGCGCCGGCCGCCCTCTACCTCCAGCCCCACCTGGCCCGCTTCGAACTCGGCCAACCGGCCGACGAAGTGGCGGCGGCCGTCGACCGGAGCGCGCAGGCTGACCTTCGCCTTCTTGCCCAGGAAGCGCTGGTAATCGGCCGGCTTCAGCAGCTTGCGGTCCAGGCCCGGGGAGGAGACTTCCAGGGTGTAGCGCACCGGAATGACTTCCTCCACGTCCAGGATGACGCCCACTTGCCGGGAGACCATCTCGCAGTCCGACAGCGTAACGCCCCCCTCTTTATCGATAAATATCCGCAACACCCAGTTGTTCCCTCCACCCTTCCATTCCACTTCGACCAGCTCCAGGCCTTCCGAGGAGGTCACCCTCCGCGCGATCTCGGTCACTTTCTCGATGATGGTCGTCGCGGACATTTTCGCGCAATAAAAAAGTGGGCTTGCGCCCACTGGAGAACTGCGCCAATTACTCCCACCCATATGTTAAGCCATTTCCCGGCAAAAAGCAACGTGGCCGGATAATAAGGGGCTAAGGCCGGTTCACGGGCAGCCGCAGTCGGCCCTGAGGCTGCTGCGGCACGAATTCGGGTTCGCCTCCAATTTCTTGTAAGGAATTCCGTCGCATGCGGACTACCTGGGAAGAGAGATGATCGAAGTCCGAGACCTCGGAAAGAGTTTCAACAGCCGGCCTGTTGTAAGAAACCTGTCGTTCCAAGCTCCAGATGGAGCCATCACCGGTCTTTTGGGCGCGAACGGCGCCGGCAAGTCAACCACACTGCGGATGATCTGCGGGGCGCTGAAGCCGGAAGCGGGCTCCATTATGGTCGATGATGTGGCCGCAACCGGTGATCCGCTCGTCCGGCAGCGCCGCCTGGGGGCCCTGCTTGACCACATGGGAATCTATTCCAGGCTTACGGTGCGGGAGAATCTGGTCTATTTCGGAAGGCTTCGCGGGATGCCGCCGGCGTCTTTGAGGGAACGAGTGGACCACGTGCTTTCGATCCTCGGGCTCGAATCGATTGCAGACCGGCGAACGGCCGGCCTTTCCCAGGGCGAACGCATGAAAACCGCCCTCGGTCGTGCCATCCTTCATTCGCCCCAGAATCTTCTGCTGGACGAGCCGACCAACGGATTGGACGTCCCGACCGTCCGATCCCTGCGGGACCTGCTGAGACGCTGGCGTGACTCGGGCGCGTGCGTCGTGTTCTCAAGTCACGTGCTAGACGAGGTGCGTGCACTGTGCGACAAGGTCGTGATTATCGCAGGCGGGAGGCTGATAGCGCACGGCTCGCCGACGGAACTTTGCGTTCAGACGGGCACAGTCTCCCTGGAGGACGCATTCGTCAAAATGGCCTGTCAATCGGAGAACTTCTCATGCTGAAGCAACCGCTGGTCGTGGCGCGTAAGGAGCTAGTGGACGGCTGGCGCGACGTGCGGTCCCTGATCGCATCCTTGCTGTACGCGCTGATGGGTCCTTTCGTAGTGCTGCTTGTCTCGATAGCGAATCGCGCAGACACCAAGTCGGGATCGAGCGGAGGCGTACTGGTAGGCATGATGTCCGTCTTCACGCTGGTGGCGTGCTTTGTCGGGGGCATGAATGTCGCGATGGACACGGTGGCCGGAGAAAGAGAGCGCCGTTCTTTGCTGCCCTTGCTGTTGAACCCCGTCCTCAGGCGGGATATAGTAATTGGAAAATGGCTGGCGGTCAGCCTTTTTTCGATAGCCGGGTTGACGATCAATCTTTTGGGATTCGCGGCAGTCTTTGCCACTTCGGGGATGCGCACGACAAGAGATTGGCCGCGTTTTGTCTTGGCGGTGGCCCTAGGGCTCATTCCCCTGTCGCTCTTCGCCGCGTCGCTCCAACTGCTCATCTCAACCGTCTGCCGCGGCGTGAAGGAAGCGCATACCTACCTGTCGATGGTCGTGTTTCTTCCCATGGGCGTCGGGATGTTCCTTGTGTTTTTCCCTGCGGCGGCGCGAGGCTGGCGCAGTTTCCTGCCAGTTGTGGGGCAACAATTGCAACTGGAACTCTTGATGAAGGGCAAGGAGATCCAACTGCTTCAGGCAATCGTGGTGGGGTGCCTGACCGCGACTCTAGCCTTGCTTGTCTTGCGGGTTGCCGTGAATAGGTTGCATCGCGATGAGATCATTTACGGGAACTGACGCCGTTTTGGCGGACGTGGGGTCATCCGCGATCTTGAGCAGAGACACACTGGAGCAGGATTTCGACCGTCTTCTCGCGACCAATGGACCCGCGCTCACCCGTCTTGCCGCGAGCTACACCAATACGCTCAGCGACCGAGACGACCTGCTGC
>JACQDG010000170.1 GCA_016201185.1 Acidobacteriota bacterium
TTTACGATTGCCAGCACAGGTTATTGGACCATGCGGTGGAGCTTGGTGAGGGCTTCCTGGGCGTGGGTGTAGTCGGGATCGATTTCGAGGGCCTTTTGCCAGCATTCGCGGGCGCGCGTGTAGAGTTCCTTGGCGAAATAGACCCGCCCGAGGTTGAACCAGGGGTAATGGTAGGCCTCATAGCGCGGAGCCCGGGTAGCCTGCTCGAGCCACGGGATGGCGTCTTCGAGCTTTCCTTTCTCGATCAGGTAGGCGCCGATGTCGTTGTAGGGGTTGCCGAACCCCGGGTCGAGCGCAATGGCTTTCTTGCATTCGCCGATGGCCTGGTCGAGCTTGCCCTGGAAGCGGTAGGTCCAGCCCAGAAAGGTGTAGGCCTCGGCGGTGGCATGCAGCTCGATGGAGCGCTTGTAGAGGCTGATGGCCAGCTCCAGCTCGCCCTGCATCTGGAGCTGGTAGGCCTTGCGGAACAGCTCGAGGGCCATGTCGAAGCGCGGGTCGGCCATGGCCGTGTTGTACCGCAGAGCCGCTTTGGTTGGCAAGCCGGCTGGCAAAGCCTTAGTGGCAAGCTCTTGCCATTCGCAGGCGAGGCGAAGGAAACTTAGACCATGCAACGCGTCGTGCGCAAAGCCGTTTTCCCGGCGGCCGGGCTCGGCACCCGGTTCCTGCCCGCCACTAAGGCGCAGCCCAAGGAGATGCTGCCGCTGGTGGACAAGCCCATCATTCAATACGGCGTGGAAGAAGCGCTGGCTTCGGGGGTGGAGAACATCATAATCGTCACCGGGCGGGGCAAGACGGCCATCGAGGACCACTTCGACGTGAGCTTCGAGCTGGAGCACCAGCTCGAGTCCCAGGGGAAGACGGCGGAGCTGGAGATGGTGCGGCGGCTTTCGGAGCTGATCCACGTCTCCTACATCCGGCAGAAGGAGGCGCTGGGGTTGGGGCACGCCGTGCTTGTCACAAAGGAGCTGGTGGCCGACGAGCCTTTTGCCGTGGTGCTGGCAGACGACGTGATCTGGAGCCACCGGCCCTGCCTGCGGCAGCTCATGGACGTCTACGAGCAGACCGGACATTCCGTGCTGGCGGTGATGGAGGTTCCTGGGGAGAACATCTCCTCTTATGGGGCGATCGCCGGCGAGCCCGTGCCATTCAACGGCTCCACGGACGTTCTCTACCGCGTCGACGACATGGTGGAGAAGCCGCCGCCGGACAAGGCGCCGTCGAACTTGGCGATCATCGGCCGTTACATTCTGGAGCCGGAGATTTTCTCCTGCCTCGCCTCGACACAGCCTGGGAGCTTGGGGGAGATCCAGCTCACCGACGGCATCCGGCGGCTGATGGAGCAGCGGCCCGTTTATGCTTACCGCTTCGAAGGCGTGCGCTACGACGCCGGGGACAAGCTGGGATTCCTGAAGGCCACGGTGGAGCTCGCGCTGCGCCGGGAGGACCTGGGGCCGGCCTTCCGCAACTATCTGAAGTCGCTGCAGCTCTAATCCCGTTTCCCTTGACTTGGCGCCTCCCCAGAGATACCTTGGGCCAGTTGCTCAGGCCCGCGGCCTTTATTGACTCCCAGGAAGGAGCATTCCATGAAAGCCAAACCCCTTTGTCCAAGATGGCTGTTCATCAGCGCGAGCTGTCTCGCCCTGGCATGCATTTCAACCCATTGCCTGGCGCAGCCGAGCGCTGCCCCGGCCCCATCGATGCTTCAGGTGATTGTCACCACGGTCAAGCCCGACATGATGCGCGACTATACCGAGCTTCTGAAAAATGAAGTCACTCCCGCGCTCAAGAAAGCCGGAGTGCCGTGGCGCGCCGTCTGGCAGACGGCTGTATTTGGCGATACCTACCAGTTCGTCAGCGTCACCCCGATCGAAAAATTTGCGCAGTATGACAGCCCCAGCCCGTTGGTCCGGGCCCTGGGCCAGGACGGCGCGGCGAGACTGCTCGAGAAGATCAGCAGGTGCGTCACCTCCACCCACTTCTACGCCGAGGTTTTTCGCAGGGACCTCAGCATCATCAAGGACACCCAGGAGCCTCCCAAAATCGCCACCGTCAGCAGGTTCCGGGTCCCGACAGGCAAGGGGCCGGAATTCGAAAACTTTATCAAAACCGAGATCCTGCCTGTACTGAAGAAGGCCGACATCGGCGGCTACCTTGTTCATCAGGTCGCCTTCGGCGGCAGCGGGAACGACTGGGTCATATTGACGCTTTACAACAAGTTTGCAGATTTTGACGGTGGCCCGCTCCTGTTGCGTCTGTTGGGCCAGGAGGGATTCAACAAGTTTCTGGCAAAGGCGAGCGGCTTGGCCACGCAGCTCGAGAGCTCCGTCCAGCGTTACAACACGGAGTTGAGCTACTCAACCCCGTAGCCGGATGAGCCGCGCGGGGCTTGCGGGGAGGCAGGGACGCCTGCCCCCCGCGGCCGTGCTTTGCTATAAGAGGTGAGGTCTGCTTGCGGAGCGTGATGCGGCTCGCGGTGCTCAGTGTCGCGCTACTTCTTCCCCGGGCGGTTGTGCCGGCACAGCAATCGAAGCCTGCCGGCCATTGGGATTCCTGGCAGTTCCTGGTAGGGGAATGGGTAGGCGAAGGCGGCGGGCAGCCGGGCCAGGGAACCGGCAGTTTCTCCTTCCGCTTTGAGCTGCAAGGAAAGGTCCTGGTGAGAAGGAACCGCTCCGATTATCCGGCCGCCAAGGACCGTCCCGCCTACTCGCACGAGGACCTGATGATCGTCTATCCCGATCCCGGCGGCAACAGCATGCGGGCCGTCTACTTCGACAACGAAGGCCAGGTGATTCACTACACGGCGCAATTCTCCCCGGATCAGAAAACCCTGACGTTCCTCAGCGACGTCGCACCGGGGGCGCCGCGCTTCCGGCTGACCTACACGAAGAGCGGGGGCGCGACCCTGGGCCTGAAATTCGACATCGCGCCACCCGGAAAGCCGGACTCGTTTTCCACTTACATCGAGGCCGTCTGCCGCAAAAAGGCCGACTGAGCCGCGCGCATGAGCAAGCGGTCCTACTGCGTCTTGCTCCCCGCCTCCGTCGCCTTCGGCTTGGCCTTCATCGTCACGGCCGGCTTGGGGTGCCAGAAGTCGGGCGCCGCGGCCGCGACGTCTGCCGGCGGATTGCTCAGCTCCGGCAGGATGCGGGAGATGATGGTCTCCGCACCAATCACCGCTTCGCTGACGGTCTTGAGGTATTTCTGAAAGCCTTCCTGGCCCAGCAGCTTGGGCAGCGGCGTGGGGGTGGCGTCGAAATCGGCCATAGATTTGGCCAGTGTTGTCAGGTAGAAAACGGTACCCTGCTGGCCGGCCGCCGACTGGGAAACCAGCGTCGTGGGCGCCGACATTTCTCGTTCCCTGGCGGCCTTGATGGTTTTGAGCAGCTCTTCATACTCGCCGAGGTGTCCCGGCCGTATGCGCACCATGGCTGTCCGCACCCAGCGCGTTTCACCCACCATTTTGGCGTAAGACGCGGCGTCAGTGGGCGGATTGACGCTGAGGTCCCCGCGCCGCCGGCGCACTTCGGCCCGTGAACTCGCCGTGCAATTGTTGACGTCTTGCATCATCTTGGCGAAGCCAGCCGCGCCGCCCGCTGTCTTGCTGATCGCGCTCATGAACGCGTCCATCCCTTTGTCGATGTCCGCGTAGTTCTGGCGGAACGAGGTAAATTGCACGACGTTCCCTTCCCCGTAAGTGACCTCCGCCGCCAGCCACGTGTCGCCCTTGTTCTTCCGGTTAGCGTCCGCGATCTTCTTCCCCAGGGCGTCAAACTCCGCCCGCTTTTCCGGCTTCACCTTGACGATTCCGACATCAAGGTATCCGCTGTAGAAATCCTGCATTTGCGCGAACGCCGCTGCGGCCAGCAGCACAACGCCCGCGAGGATACCGAGCCCTCTGAGTCTCATACCTGCCTCCTTTTGGCTTGAGCCTATGTTTTAGTGAGTGCGTCTATCATACACCAGACGCCCGCGCCGCGCCGATTTTATGGCGGCGCTCTCTGCGGGTGAAGATCGGCGGAGACCTTCTACCCCCGATCGTACTCACTTCGGTGACAATACTTTGTCACCGTCGACCCGCACCACCAGGTAGTCAATCGATCCGTCGATCGCGCTAAACCAGTGTCCCACGCCCGGAGGAATAATGACGACGTCCCCCGGTCCGACCCGGCGGCTCTCACCCTTCTCCAGGGCGCTGCCGCCTACGCTGGGGCCGTTCAGCTCCGTGACGACCTTGCTGGTAGGCGCCAACCGCCGCGGATTGGCCAGCGTGCCCCCCGTCACGAGCGTCCCGGAGCCCTCCAGGATGTGGTACACCTCGGTCAACTGGTCGTGCTCGATGGCGCCCTGCGTCGCCTTTGCGGACCGATGGACGACGCCGACGCCGACGTTGTACTTTCCTAAGTCAGCCACGCGAATCTGCTGATCGGCGACGCCGTTTTCGGGCGCCCGCTTCACGGTGGCCCGAATGTCGTCGTTGCTCACATAGGTGGCCGAAGTGGGTTTCGTGTCTGCCGCCGAAAGCGCGAACAGAACGGCAACAACACCCAGCATGGCTTTCCGCATTATCCTTTGCATGGCCCTCTCCTTTCAGAATTGCGCCTCGCACAACGCTCTCATATAGTCACGCCCACCCCCAGAACATTCTCCCCATCCTCTCAACCACTTGCCGCTCCCGGCCGCCTGCCGTCCGTCTTTTCCCTTCCTGCCCCCCGTTACAATGGGATCAGAGCCCTTTCGATGCCTCACTTTACCGAAATAATCCCGCTTGTTCCTTTGTTTTCAATCCCCGTGCTTCTTTTTCCGGCTCCTTTGGAAAACATTTTTTACCAAACAAACCCAATCCCACAAACGGACACCTATCGCCCGCGAGCCTCCACGAGCTTCACGCCCGCCGGGTAAGCCTTACTCCACCTGGATCGACGGCGCGCTTACTGTGTCTTGCCCCCGGCTTCCGTAGCCTTGGGCTTGGCCTTCATCGTCATGGCCGGCTTGGGGTGCCAGAATTCCGGGGAAGCTGCAGCGATGTCTTCCGGCGGATTGCTGAGCTCCGGCAGGAAGTGCTGGATGTAGGTGTCAGTGGTTATCACCGCCTCGCTGCCGACCTTGTTGAATTTCTGCATGCCTTCCTCACCCAGCAACTGCGGCAAGGGCGTAACGGAACCAGGGTCCAGCTCCCCGAGGGAACTTCTGAGCGACGTGATGTAGTAGACTGCGCCCGGCTGGCCCGTCGAAGACTGCGAGACCAGCGTCGTTACCTTCGGCGAGGCCTGTTCTCTGGCGCGCTTGATGTCCTTGAGCAGGTCTTCAAACTCACCTGTTCGTCCGGGGCGCACGCGCACCAAGGTGGTCCGCAAAAAGCGCGCTTCGCCCACCATTTTGGCCAAGGCGGCCGCGTCGGTCGGGGGGTTGGAGCTGAGGTCGTCGCGCCGCCGGCGCACCTCGTTTCGCTGGCTCACAATGCAGTTGTTGAAATCCTGCAGCATCTTGGCGCCGCCGGCCGGGCCGCCCGCCGCTCGGAAGCAATCCAGTTGTCGCCCTTGTTCTTCCGGTTGGCGTCCGCCATCTTCTTATTGATGGCGTCAAACTCGGCGCGCTTTTCCGGCCTCACCTTGACGACGGCAATGTCCAGGTAGCCGCTGTAAAAGCCCTGCATTTGCGCGAACGCCGCTGCAGCGAACAGCACGGCGCCCGCGAGGATCCCGAACCCTCTGAACTTCATACCTGCCTCCTTTTGACTTGAGCCTATGTTTAGGTGATTGCGTCGATAATACACCCGGAAGGCCCTCGTGCAGCGGATTTTTTTGCAGCGCCGGGTTTGCTATAATGAATTAAGTACGTCTGACCTCAGACGGGAGCAACAAGAAGGATGCCTGTTTTCGAGTATGAGTGTCTCAAGTGCGGAGGTCGGTTTGACGAGCTCCAGAAGTTTTCCGACCCGCCGCCCAAGAAGCACAACGGCTGCGGGGGGCGGGTAAAGCGCCTCCCTTCTGCTCCCGCCATCCAGTTCAAGGGAACCGGCTGGTACGTCACTGACTACGCCCGGCGCGACAGCGGCTCCGGCGACGCCAAGAAGACCGAAGCGAAGGCTGAAGCGAAGGCTGAAGCGAAGCCGAGCAGCGAAAAATCCGCCGCCCAGAGCGAGTCGAAGCCGGCCGAGAAAGCGACCAAATCCAAATAGGGCCGCGTATGAACGCGAATGAATCGATCCGGGTCCGGTTTCCGGACGGAACGGAAAAGCTTTTCCCCAAGGGCGTAACGCCTCTGGCAGTGGCGCAGTCGCTCGGGCCGCGGCTGGCCGACGCCGCCCTGGTGGCCAAGGTGAATGGCCGGCTGGTGGACCTGAACACCCCGCTCACCGAGGACACGCCCCTGCGCGTCCTGACCGCCAGGGATCCCGAGGCGCTGGAAGTGTACCGTCATTCGAGCGCCCACGTGCTGGCGGCCGCCGTGCTGGAGCTGTACCCGGAGACGAAGCTGGGGATCGGCCCGCCCACCGGGGAGGGCTTCTTTTACGATTTCCAGCGCGACACCCCCTTCACGCCCGAGGACCTGGGGAAGATCGAAGCCCGCATGCGGGACATAGTCCAGCGCGACCTGCCCTTCGAGCGCGTGTGGCTGCCGCGCGAGGAGAGCCTGAAAAAATTCGCAGGGATGGGCGAGCAAATGAAGTGCGAGCTGATCGAGGAGAAGGCCGAGGGCGACCGTGTCTCCTGCTACACCACCGGGCCGCATTTCATCGACTTCTGCCGCGGGCCGCACCTCCCCTCGACGGGAAAGATCAAGGCGCTCAAGCTGCTGTCGATTGCCGGCGCTTACTGGAAGGGCGACGAGCGCAACGCCCGGATGCAACGCATCTACGGCACTTCCTTCTTCACCCCGCAGGAGCTGGACGCTTACCTGCACAAGATCGAGGAGGCCAAGAAGCGCGATCACCGCAAGCTGGGGCCGGAGCTGGACTTGTTCAGCATCCAGGAGGCGGCCGGGCCAGGACTGATTTTCTGGCACCCCAAGGGCGGCATCGTCCGCAAGATCATGGAGGACTGGATGCGCGACCAGTACCTGCGCCGCGGCTATGGGCTGGTCTACACGCCGCACGTCGCGCGGGAACACTTGTGGAAGATTTCCGGCCACCTGAACTATTTCGCCGACAATATGTACGCCGCCATAGAGCTGGACGACGCCAACTACAGGCTCAAACCCATGAATTGCCCGGGCCATATCTTGATTTACAAGGACCGGCTGCGCAGTTATCGCGATCTGCCCATCCGGCTGGGCGAGCTGGGCACGGTCTACCGCTACGAGCGCTCCGGCGTGATGCATGGCCTGATGCGCGTGCGCGGCTTTACCCAGGACGATGCTCACATCTTCTGCACCCCGAGCCAGATCAAGGACGAAATCATCGGCTGCATGGACTTTGCCCTGGACGTGCTGCGCACCTTCGGCTTCCAGGAATACAAGGTAGAGCTTTCCACCTGGGATAACGGCGCCAGCGGCAAAAGACTCTGGCAGCTCTCGACGGTGCAGTTCGACTTCACCCTGCCACGGCGGTTTGAGCTCGAGTACATCGCGGAGGACGGCAAGGCCCACCAGCCGCTGATGGTGCACCGGGCGCTGTGGGGATCGGTGGAGCGCTTCTTCGGCGTCCTGCTCGAGCACTACGCCGGGGCCTTTCCCCTGTGGCTGGCCCCGGTGCAGGCGGTGGTGATGCCGATTACGGACAAACAGCTCGACTATGCGCGTAGTGTGGCCGAAAAGCTGCGGGCCGCCGGGTTGCGCATCGAGCTGGACGCGCGGAACGAAAAGATCAACCTGAAAATCCGCGAAGCGCAGTTGCAGAAGATTCCCTACATGCTCGTGGCCGGCCAGCGCGAAGCGGAAAAACAGATGGTGGCCGTCCGCGACCGAAAGCGCGGCGACCTGGGCGCCCAGCCGATCGACGAGTTTCTCGCCGAAGCCCAAAAGCTGATAGACTCGAAAACTTAAACTAAAACTAGGAGGAGTTTCATGCGCAACCTGTTTACTGCTCGTTCGATGGGGCTGCTGCTGGCCGGAGCCCTGCTGTTCGGCGCCGGGACCCTGGTGGGCCAGAAAATGGCTTCCGGCAAGAAGACGCTGATCCATGCCTTTGCCTTCAAGCAAGAGCAGGGAACTACGCAAAAAGATTTGGACGCCGTGTGGGCCGCCACCCGCAAGATGGCCGGCCAGATTCCGGAGATCAAGAGCGTCTGGATGGGCAAGGTGCTCAATCGCGGCGACCAGTGGCAGTACGGCATCGTCATGGAATTTGAGAACCGGGACGCGCTGAAGAAGTACGCCGATCACCCGGCGCACCAGGAGTGGGACGCTGTCTACTCGAAAGTGCGCGTCGAGGGGACCAACACGCTGGACATCCAGGGGCAGTAGCGGGCTGCCCGCTGCCGATGAGCGTTCTTTATGGGGCGGCCTATGCCGTCTGTCTATGTATTACGGCAGGCGGTGTAGTTTTTTATGTGCTGGCGCTGATCGCCGCCCGCCGCTACCGCCGCGAGGCCCGGGACGCCTTCCGCGTCCCGGGAGGCTTTACCCCTTCCATTAGCGTTCTCAAGCCGCTGGCCGGGCTCGAGGCCAACCTGGAAGAAAATCTCCGCACCTTTTTCGAGCAAGACTACCCCCAATACCAGATCCTTTTTGCCGTGCGGGAGGCGAACGACCCCGCAGCCGGCGTGGCACGCCGATTGATGCAGCAGCACCCGCAGCAGGATGCCGAGCTGATCGTGGCGGGCGAGCCGGAGTTTCCCAATGCCAAGGTGTGGAGCCTGCACCGGATGGCCGGGCGTGCCCGCTATAGCGTGCTCGTGGTGAGCGACAGCGACATCCGGGCGTCGCGCGATTATTTGCGGGGCGTCGCCGCCGATTACGCCGACCCGCGCGTGGGCGTGGCGACCTGCCCTTACCGCGCCGAGCCGGGCGGCGGAATCTGGTCGCTCGTCGAGGCGCTTACCTTGAACACGGAGTTTTGGTGCGGGGTGCTGGTAGCCCGCGCGCTCGTGGGGATGAAGTTCGCCGTGGGTCCCACCATGATCCTGCGCCGCGAATATCTGGACGCCATTGGCGGCTTCGCCGCCGTCGGAACATATCTGGCCGAGGATTTTGTGCTGGGCCAGTGGGCAGAGCGGCACGGTTACAAAGCTGCGCGCTGCTCGCGGCCGTGGGGTTATGTAGGGCAGGTATTCACGAACCCCCTGCCGTTCGCCCTGGTCCTGATGGGCGGTCCGGCAATGCCGCTCGCGGCGCTCGTGCTGCTGCTGCGAGCAGCGGTGGCGGCCGCCGTGGGGTGTGGCCTGCTACGCGATCCGCTGACTCGCAGGTATTTCTGGCTGGCGCCGGTGGCGGATGTAGCCAGCCTGATCGTTTGGGCGCTGGGATTTTTCGGCAATACGGTCGAGTGGCGCGGGCGCCGGTACCGGCTGTTTGCCGACGGCAAGCTGGCCGTTTCTTAACCGTTACGGCAGCGTCGGCTCTGCGATCGTGTAGTCCACGTCGAGGGCGCGGAGGAACGCCAGCAGATCGGCCCTCTCCGCTTTGGTCAGCTTCATCGGCTTCAGGTTGGTCGTGTCCAGGTACTTGTTCTTCTTTCCGCCCTTCAACATCAGGTCCGTGGCTTCCTCTAACGTGGCCACGCTGCCGTTGTGGAAGTAGGGCGCCGACTTGCTGATGTCGAGCAGGGTCGGGGTCTTGAAGGCGCCGGTGTCCTTATCGACCTTGGTGACGGTGAAGCGGCCCACGTCGGGCTTTTCGGCGTCCATGCCGATGCCCACGTTATGGTACTGCTGGTCGGTGAGGAGCAGGCCGTCGTGGCAATTGGTGCACTTGGCCTTCTCGCTGAAAATGGTCCAGCCCCGCCGGGCCTCCTCGCTGAAAGCGGAAACATCGCCGTTGCCGCGGTTGAAGCGGACCCAGGCTGAGTTGTCCGGCACGATGGTGCGCTCGAAGGCGGCGATGGCCTTGCCGACGTTGTCGGGCGTGGCGGGCCCGCCGAAGACCTTCTGGAACTGGTCCTTGTAGCCGGCGATCTGGTTCAGTTTGGCGCCAATCTCATCCGTGCTGGGGTGGCCGTCCTTGCCGGTGGCGCCCATGTTGCCGCCGCCCCAGGCGGCCACAGCTTGCTTCTCGAGCGAGCCGCTGCGGCCGTCCCAGTAAAACTGGGACTGGTAGCCGATGTTCCACAGCGTCGGGCTGGAGCGAGTCAGCTTGGCCTCGTAAGCGCCGATGGCGGTGGGCTTGCCGTCGGTCAGGCCGTTTTCCTTCAGGTGGCAGGAATAGCAGGAGCGGGAGCCATCGCCGCTCAGCCGCTTGTCGTAGAAGAGCTGTTTGCCCAGCTCAACTTTGGCCCTGGTCATGGGGTTGTCGGCGGGAATCTTCATCTCCTCGTAACCGGCAATGGCCGGCCAGGCTACTTTTTCCTCCACCTCGGCCTTTTTGGGTTGCTTCGGAGCGGTCGAGCAGCCGGCGAGCGAGGCGAGCAGAGCTCCGATCGCCAGCAGCGCAAGCACAGAAATACTGGACAGTTTTCCCAACCTCATGATTCCTCCTTCTTGAGCGTGGACGTATTCTAAACCCTCCCCGGCTGCCTTGACAACCTGTTTCCGGGCGGGTGTGAAGGCCGGGCTCTACCTCATGTACTTCCCGATCAAGCGGGCCTGATCCGCGGGCGAAAGGCCCGGGTGGTTCCGGATGTCCGCCCGCAGGGCGAGCTTTCTGCGATAGCGGGAGAAATACTCCAGCACGTCGCCGCCGAATCCGAAGAAGTACATGATGTCGTCGAAGGCCGCGGTGTGGTTGAGCCCCAGGGCGTGACCGGTCTCGTGCAGGGAGGTGAGATAGACCACGGCGTGCCGGAACAGGCGGTCCTCGCGGCCCGCTGCTTCGATTTCCGGTCCAAGCTGCGAGAGATTCGGGAGCACGTAAACCTCGGCGCCCGGCTTGCCTTCCACCAGGATGGGGCGCGTTTCGCCGTACATCCCGGCGGGGCCGGCCGCCCAGTAGATGCGGATGCGGGCTTTGTTCTCTGCGGCCGCCTTCGCCATCGTGAATCGTCCCTCGCCGGCTTCTTGCCAGGCTTCGAGAGCCCACTGGGCGAGCTCCCTGTCTGCGGCCTCACAGCCGGATTGCTCTGCGGTTTCTTTCGCGCAGGGCTGAATCCAGTAAAGATAGGCTTCCGGCGGCGCGCCGGCCAGCAGCAATAGCAGCAGGACTTTCATGCTTTGAGGTAAGGAATGGGGTCCGGAACGCCGGCCTCAGCGAAGGCCCGCAGGCGCAAGGCGCAACTGTCGCAGGTCCCGCAAGCAACGTCGCTCGATTTATAGCAAGACCAGGTGAGATCGAGGGGCGCGCCGAGCTTGACGCCACGACGAATGATGTCGGCTTTGCACATGTGAATCAGCGGCGCGCAGATGTCTATGCGCGTTTCGGGACGCACCCCGACGCGGATGGTTTCGTTGAAGGCGCGGTAGTACTCCGGGCGGCAATCGGGATAGCCGGAGCTGTCCTGCTCCACGGCGCCGATGTATATACGCCGGGCGCCGATCACCTCGGCCCAGGAAACGGCTACGGAAAGAAAGTGGGCGTTGCGGAAGGGCACGTAAGTGACGGGAATGTGGCCGAAGCGAGCGGCTTCGAGATCGGCCTGGGGAACGGCGATGGAAGGGTCGGTGAGCGCCGAGCCTCCGATGCGGGAGAGATACTGCTGCTCGACGGCCAGGCGGAATGGGGCATGGAAGAAAGCGGCGATTTCCTCGAAGGCCCGCTTTTCTCGCGCCTCGGTGCGCTGGCCGTAGCTCGAATGCAGCAAGGCCAGGCGATGATCCAGCGCCGCCACGGCGGCGGTGACGCAGCTATCCATGCCGCCGCTGAGGAGCACGACAGCGATGGGTTTCTCCCAGACGCCGCGGTCGTCGGCCATTACCCCTTCATGATAACGCGCGCGGCCGGCAGGCTCAGCGTCACGCACAAGCCGGGATGAGTGTTGCGGGCGGCGATCCGGCCGCCGTGCAACTCGACGGCCCGACGGGCGATGGAGAGGCCCAGGCCCGCGCCGCCGGTGGCCCGATCGCGGTCCCGGTCGACGCGGTAGAAGGCGTCGAACAAGCGCGGCAGCGAATCTTCGGGCACGCCCGGGCCGGCATCCTGCACCGCGATCTCCACCCCGTCGCCTGCGCGGCGGGCGGCGATGCGGACCTCGGTGTCCGGGGCCGTAAAGTAGATGGCGTTGCGGGCCACGTTTTCCACGGCGCGCCGCAGTAACTCTTCATCGGCGGACAATTCGAGGCCGGGCTCAGCGTCGAGGACCAGGCGGCAGCGGCGGGCCTGCGCCTCGATCTCCAGTTCCTCGACCAGCCCGGCAAGAAGCGCGGAGGGGTTAAGCGGGGAAGGCCGAAGCTGGTCACGGGAAAGGGCCAGCAGCTCGCCGACCAGAGTATTCAAGCGGTCGGCCTCGCGGCTCACGCGGTCCAGGGCGGAGGCGGGATCCTTGCCGGCGCGGACCAGCTCCACGGCCACGGCCAGGCGGCTGAGCGGGGAACGCAGCTCGTGGGAAACATCCTGAAGCAGTTGTTTCTGGGCGGCCACAGAACGCTCGATGCGGTCGGCCATGCTATCGAAAGTGCGGGCCAACTCGCCCAGCTCGTCTCTGCGGGTGGGGTTTACGCGGGCGGAGAAGTCGCCCCGGCCCAGCCGCTCGGCGGCGGAGCGCAGTTCGAGCACCGGCCTGGTCAGGTGGTGGGCCAGGGCGAAGCTAAGAAGCGCGATCACCCCGAGCACCCAGAGGTGGCCCGGGGAAAGGGCCTGGCGAAAGCGGGGCCAGAAGCCGAACCTCTCCCGTGGCAGCAGCAGAAAGAACCAGTAGCGCGCCTCCCGCCCCTCGACCGCCGTAGAGAAGACGAGGGCGCGGCGAGAGAAATCCGGGAAGACGCGGCGGGTGCGGGCTCGCTCGACCAGGGAGGAGAGGTCGTCCGATGGGCCGCTCAAGGTACGGCCTTCCTGGTCGGTCAGCACGCCGCGCAATTCCTGGGCCGCCTCCATCCGGGCGAGCTGGTCGGCCAGGGCCGCGCGGCCGCCCTCTTCATAAACATGGACCGCCTCGCCGCCCAAGAAACGCAAGGAGCGCAGAAGGGGATCATAAGCCCGCCGCGGCGAGGAACCCACGCGCGCCACCACGATCACAAAGCCCAGCACCGCCACAAAGGCTGTGGCCAGGAACCAGAGAAGGATTTTGGCGAACAGCGTTTTCATTCCTTGCTCTCCCTGGTGAAGACGTAGCCGACGCCGCGGATGGTCTTAATGAGAGGCTGCGGGGACCCGGAGGGCGCCCCGCCTGCCGCCTCGATCTTCCGGCGGAGGTGGCTGATGTGCATGTCTATGGCGCGGTCGAAGGGCGTGGCCGGGCGTTCGTAAAGGGCGTCCATCAACTGGTCGCGGGAGAGGACCCGCCCGGCGGCACGCATCAATTGCTCCAGGATGTCGAACTCCAGGGTAGTGAGGTCGAGGCGCTTGCCGTCGCGGGTTACCGTGCGGGCTCCGGGGTCGAGCTCGATGCCCTGAATCCGAATTTTGCCGGGGAGCTGGCCGCCTTCGCTGCGGCGCAGGATGGCCCGGATGCGGGCCAGCAACTCGCGGGGATTAAAGGGTTTCGGCAGGTAGTCGTCGGCGCCGATCTCGAGGCCCACGATGCGGTCTACCTCCTCGCCGCGCGCCGTCAGCATGATCACCGGGACGCGCGACTGGTGGCGCAGACGGCGCAGCACCTCCAGGCCGTCGAGGCCCGGCAGCATGATGTCGAGCACCACCAGGTCGATGGCCGGATCGAGCGCCGCCTCCAGGCCCTGCGAACCGTTGTGGGCGGCGCGGATTTCGAAGCCTTGGCCGCCGAGGTACTCCTCGAGCAGCGCGCACAACTCCACGTCATCGTCCACGAGCAGAATCTTCGGCACGGCGTGTTCCCTGTCTCACTTCTATCATGACGGCAGCGCTGTTTGGAGGGCTTTACAAATCTTTACAGGGCCGACACATCGCTTTCACCGGGGCCGCGTTTATTAGTAACGGGAGGAGAAAAACATGACGGGAACAAGGAGAGTTGGCGCTGGCGTGGCAGCGGCCGCGGTAGTAGCAGTGATTGTTCTGGTGGTCGGCTCGGAAGTGGCCCTGGCCCAGGGTCAGGGAATGCGCCGTTCGCCGGGGCGGTTCTTGCGGCTGGCCTCGGTGGTCCTGAATCTTTCCGACGATCAGACGAACCAGATCCGCACCATTGTCCAGCAGCAGATGCAGACGGCGAAGCCACTGCTTCAACAAGCGCAGCAGAACCACCAGGCGATCCGGCAGGCGATTGAAAGCGGCCAGAGCGACACGACGGCGCTCCTGCCGCTGGCCGACCGGGTGGGCAAGACCGCGTCGCAACTGGCATTGGTGCGGGCCGAGACAGCGGCGGAAATCTACGCGGTACTGACGCCCGAGCAGCGCCAGAAGGCGGCCAAGCTGCACAACTTCTTCCGTGATGGGTTCCGGCGGAAGTGGATGCCGTGAGCGGGCGTTTATTGCCGCCGCGGCTTGCGGTTCATGGAGCTGAAGCGGATTTGCATGGGGTGGAGAACAGAGCGTGGCAAGACCTTCAAGAAGAAATAGAACAGGCGGTTCCAGCCTCCCGGGATCACAATGAGCTTTCCCCGGGCCAAGCCTTCGAGCGACGCGGTCACCACGTCTTCGGCGGACATCCAGAAGCGCTCGGGAATAGCGCTGACGTCGGCGCCGAGCGCGTCATGAAACTCCGTATGAGTGAGACCCGGGCAGAGGGCCTGCACGCGAACCGGCGAGCCGGCGGCCCGCAGCTCGAGGTGCAACCCCTCGGTGAAGCTGTTCATCCAGGCTTTGGTCGCGGCATAACTGACCTGGCTTGGCCCGTTCGAAAAAGCCG
>JACQDG010000171.1 GCA_016201185.1 Acidobacteriota bacterium
AACGTCTTGGAAGAAGACGACCAGGGCCGGCGGCACTTCCGCTTCGTCGAGGGGCCGATCTTCACCAACATCCTGCTGGCCGACGAGATCAACCGCACCACTCCGAAAACCCAGTCAGCGCTGCTCGAGGCCATGAACGAGCAACAGGTCACGGTCGAGGGGCGCACCTACCCGCTACCGCAGCCCTTCATGGTGATCGCCACGCAGAACCCGCTGGAGCATTACGGCACTTACCCGCTGCCGGAATCCCAACTGGACCGGTTCCTGATGCGCATCGAGATGGGCTATCCCGACGCGGCGAGCGAGCGGGAGATCCTCTGCTCGAACGGAGCCCGCCCTTTGCCGGACCAGGTGGCGCCGGTGGCCTCGGCGGCCGACATCACCGAGCTGCAGCAACTGGCGCAGCAGGTGCGCGTGGACGACGCCCTGACCGACTACATGATGGCGGTGGTGGAGAAGACAAGATCCAACCAATACCTGGCGCTGGGGGTGAGCCCGCGCGGCTCCCTCGCCCTGCGGCACGCCGCCCAGGCCCTGGCCCTGGCCGGGGGCCGGGACTACTGCCTGCCGGATGATTTCAAGCGCCTGGTGGTTCCGGTCTTCGCCCATCGCGTGGTGGTAAGCAACCGCTACGGCGCAGCCCCGCGGAAGTCCGACCAGGCTCAGCAGATCCTCCAGGACATCCTGAACAGCGTGGAAGTCCCGCTTTGAAAACTGCGATTATCGGCTTGCCGCAAGTCGGCAAGACGTCGCTGTTCACGATCCTTACCGGTGTGGCCACCCAGGCCCGGCTGGGCGCAACGGCGGTGCACCTGGGCGTGGCGCGCGTGCCCGATAAGAGGCTCGAGGCGCTGGCCCGGGTCTTCGAGCCGCAGAAGGTTACCCATGCCACGGTCGAGTACGTGGACATGCCCGCCCTGTCGAAGGAATCGCTGCGGGACCCGAGCTACCTGGCCTCGCTGCGTGTGGCCGACGCTTTCGCCCACGTCCTTCGGCTGTTCCGGGATGCGAGCATTCCCCACCCCGAAGGCTCGCTCGACCCGGCCCGCGACTGGCGCAACGCGGATCTAGAGCTGATCCTGAGCGACTTGGTGGTGATCGAGAAGCGGCTAGAGCGCCTCGAGAAAGACAGAAAGAAGATCAAGAGCGCGGAACTGGAGCAGGAGCAGCTTCTGCTCGAAAAATGCAAGGCAGCGCTGGAGGCCGAACAGCCCTTGCGGGAGCTGGACCTGGACGCCGAATCGGCCAAACGAATCCGGGGCTTCCAATTCCTTTCCGAAAAGCCTATGCTGCTGGTGCTGAACCTGGGCGAGGCGCAAGCTGCGGACCTGCACCGCATCGAGGAAGACTACCGGCACGACCTGCTGGCGGGCCGCGCCCACACCGCGCTGGCGGCGGTGTGCGGCAAGATCGAGGCCGAGATTGCCGAACTGGGGCCGGAGGAGGCGCGCGAGTATCTGGCGAGCTACGAGCTGGCCGAATCCGGGTTGGAACGGCTGATCCACGCCTCCTACTCGCTGCTGGGGCTGATGTCGTTTTTTACCGGCGGGGACACGGAAGTGCGGGCCTGGACCATCTACAAGAATTCCACGGCCCTCGCGGCGGCCGGGACGATTCACACCGATTTCGAGAAGAAATTCATTCGCGCCGAAGTGATCCAGTGGGACGAGTTGGTTGCGCTCGGCGGGTATGCCGGGGCGCGCCCCCGCCGATTAACGCCGATTCCAGAAATGTTACCTCTCCTGTTGGGCCTCACTGCCGCGCTGGCCGAGGTGTTCGGAGGCCTGATCATCGTCCGGCGGAGGTGGGAGCGCAGATTTTTACACTACTTTATCGCCCTGGGCGCCGGCTTCCTGCTGGCGGCGGTGTTTCTGGAGATGATCCCCGAGGCGCTCCGGCTGGCGGAGCGGCGGGCGCTGTTCTTTGTCCTGGTCGGATACCTGATCGTGCACCTGGCCGAGCACACGCTCAGCTCCCATTTCCACTTCGGGGAGGAAGTGCACGGCGAGGAAATGGCGGGGGCTGGCCGCAGCTTTGCCGTGCTGGCCGGACTGATGATCCATGCATTCTTTGACGGCATCGCCATTGCGAGCGGCTTCCTGGTTTCGAACTGGCTGGGGATGGTGTTGTTCACCGCCATATTCCTGCACAAGATCCCCGAAGGGTTCACAGTGGCCTCGGTAATGGTGGCTGGCGGACGCGGGCCCCGGACGGCGATGATGGCGGCGTCGCTGCTGGGGGTTTCCACCATGAGCGGCGTGCTGGTGATGCTGCTGTTCTCGCCCGGCGTGGGCGTGGGGCTCCCGCTAGCCGTAGCCGCCGGTGTGTGCATCTATGTGGCCGCTTCCGACCTGATCCCGGAAATTAACCAGCAGCCGGGCATCCGCCTGGCGCTGGTGGTGTTCGTTGGTGTGGGAGTGTTACTGGCGCTGCGGTATTTGCTGCGGGTGTGAGCCCCGTCACCTTCCGGCGTCCAGCGCGTTTACATGCCCCAGCGTGGAATACTCGAGAATCGCAGCGTTTCTGGTGACCAGTGCGGCTTTCAGTTGGCGGGCTGTCGCCACCAGGATGCGGTCAGCCGGATCTCCGTGCAACGGGCCGGCTAGACTGGCGCTGTCAATGGCAATCGATGGCGTGAGGTCGGCAAACCGAACGCCGGGGGCACGCAACCCTGCCTCGACCCAGGCCCGACAGTCCATCGAGAGGGTGATCTTACCTTTCGCTTCCAGGGTGGCGACTTCCCAAACCGTGATGGCCGCGATCCATACTTGACTTTCGCGCGCCGCCCGGCGCATAGCCGTCAGGCAGTTGGCCGATAGTCTTCCTTTCACGCCGTCGAGGAGCCAGATCCAGACATGGGTGTCCAAAAGAAGGGGGGCATCAGTGGCTGTCGTTATCAGCATCCCACCGCTCCCCGGTTGGTCCCACGATGTCGTCGTGATAGATCACCGTTCCCTTGAGAAGGCCGAAGATGGCGGGCGGCTTCTCTTCAAAGGGGACCAGCTTGGCCACCGGCTTGCCGTATTTCGTGATCACGATCTCCGCGTGCCGGTCGCGGACCTGATCCATTAGTTCGAGACAGCGGGCTTTGAATTCTCCCGCCGGGATCCGGGCCGCTGGCTGCTGGGGTTCAGTGGTCTTTGGAACACGCTGTTTCATAGCAAATTTTGACCATGGTCATTATAACATGGTCAAATCCCTTAATCCAGCAGCATGCCCCCGTTGATCTCGATGGCCTCGCCGACGATGTGGGAAGCGTCGTCGGAAGCCAGGA
>JACQDG010000172.1 GCA_016201185.1 Acidobacteriota bacterium
GTGCTGTATGAAATGGCGACCGGGCGGGCCGCTTTCTTGGGTAGTACCACGGCGGTGATTTTCCAGGCGATCCTGGATCGGGCGCCGGCGCTGCCGTCGCGGCTGAACCCGGAGCTGCCCGCCGAGCTGGAGCGGATCATCTACAAGGCGCTCGAGAAGGACCGCGATTTGCGATACCAGGCCGCCGCCGAGTTGCGGGGGGATTTGAAGCGGCTGAAGCGCGACACCGATTCTTCCCGCTCCGCCGCCAGCATGGCAATTCCGGAGGCGCCTCCCAGCGGCCCAAGCGTCGCCATACCGGCCGTCGCAGCCCCTGCTCGGGCAAAGTGGCCCAGGTTCGTGATCCCGGCCGGCGGAGCCGTATTGCTGGTGGCAGCCGTGGCGGCGTTTTTCTACTTCCGCCGGCCGCCTGCCCTGAGCGAGCGCGACTCCATCGTGCTGGCGGATTTCAGCAACACCACGGGCGATCCGGTTTTCGAGGGAACCCTGAAGCAGGCCCTGGCCGTGCAACTGGAGCAATCGCCGTACCTCAACGTCCTGCCCGAAGCGGAGGTTCGCAAGACGCTTCTTTTGATGAACCGCGCGGCCGAAGAGCGGGTCGCCGGCCCGCTGGCGCGAGAGGTCTGCGAGCGAGTGGGAAGCAAGGCGATGCTGGCTGGCTCGATCAGCGGGCTGGGCAGTCATTTCGTCATTGCTCTGGAGGCCATGAACTGCAGCACGGGAGCAACGCTGGCCCGGGAGCAGGTAGAGGCGGACAGCAAGGAGAAGGTGTTGCAGGCGCTGGGCAAAGCTGCCTCGGGGATGCGGGGCAAGCTGGGTGAATCGCTGGCCTCGATTCAGAAACTGGATGCGCCGATCGAAGCTACTACTTCGTCGCTGGAGGCGCTGAAGGCTTTCAGCCTAGGCGAGGCACAACGGGCCAAGGGGGCGGAGGCGGAGGCGGCGCCATTCTACAAGCGGGCCACCGAGCTAGACCCCAATTTCGCCCTGGCCTACGCCCGGCTGGGGACGGTTTACAGGAACACGGGCAACGACGAACCGGGTGTGGAGAACCACAAAAAGGCGTTTGAGCTGCGGGACCGGGCCAGCGAGCGGGAGAAATTTTATATTACGGCCCACTACTACGATAGCGTTACCGGGGAAATCAACAAGGCCATAGAAGCCCTTACTCTTTGGACACAAACCTACCCACGGGATAAGATACCGCACGGCATGCTGGCCTATTATTACGACCGCATGGGGCAGTACGAAAAAGCAGCCGAAGAAGCCCGGGAAGAGTTCCGCGTAACGGAGAGCGATGCCCTGGCCTACGGGCATCTTGCGGGCGCCTATATGGGACTGAATCGGTTCCAGGAGGCCAAGGAGATTTCAGAGAAGGCTGTTGCGCGGAAGCTCGACAGCCTCAGCACTCACGTGGGGTTGTACACAATTGCTTTCATCCAGGGTGACACGGCGGCTATGGAGCGTGAGGCCGCCTGGGCCCGCGGCAAGCCGGCCGAATACTATGCGTTGGGGGTACAGGGCGATGCGGCGTTCGCCGCCGGGAGGCTGCGTGCGGCCAGGGAATCCTACCGCGCCGCTTCTGAGATGGCGCAAGCCGGCAACGAGAAGGAGAATGCCGCAACCATCATTGCGGAGGAAGCCGTGCGCGAAGCAATATGCGGTAACTCCCGCCTGGCGCAGGATCGAGCGGCCGCGGCGCTGGCGCTCGCCCGCACCCGGAATACCATACCGCAAGCCGCCCTGGCGCTGGCCCTGGCCGGCGACTCCGCTCAGGCGCAGAAAATCATCGACGAACTGGCCCGGCGCTACCCCTCCGACACTCTCCTGAATGCCGTGAGCCTTCCCACCGCCCACGCGGCCGCCGAGATCCACCGCGGCGCTGCCGAAAAGGCGGCGGAGCTGTTGCGCCCCGCCACACCTTATGACTTGAGCAACGCATTCGGAGGGATGCCAGTCTACCTTCGCGGCCAGGGGTATCTGCGCGCGCGGGCCGGGGCCGAGGCGGCGGCGCAATTTCAAAAGATTCTCGATCACAGAGGCGCCCTCCCTTTTCTCTACCCGCTAGCCCATCTCGGCGCGGCCCGCGCCTGGGAGCTCGCAGGCGACACCGCCAAGAGCAAGAAGCTCTACCAGGATTTTCTGGCGCTGTGGAAAGACGCCGACGCGGACGTCCCCGTCTTGAAGGAAGCCAAGCAGGAGTACGCGAAGCTGCACTAGATCGGGCCGCCCCTACTCCTCCGTCACGCTCTCGGCGTCCTGAACTTCCCGAGGTCCGACTCGATGCCGGTAACCGCGAACCTGCCGGCATCCAGCCAGCGCCCGTCGCGCCAGGCGACGACGCCGGTGTTGTGAAACCCCTCGTCGGTGAGGTGGGGACCGGCGTGGCAGGCGGAGCACTGGCCCTTGCCGCGGAAGATCCGGAGCCCCTCTTGCGCCTCCGGCGAGAGGGCATCCGGCCTGCCGGCCAAGTGGCGGTCATAAGGAGAATCGCCGCTCAGGATCGAGCGGACGTAGGAGGCCAGCGCCCACGCCGGATCGTCTTCCTGCATTTCGCGGCCGAACGCCTGCCGGAAGGCGAGGCCGTATTCCGGCTCGCGGCTCAGCCGTCAGTGGATTGTCCTCCGGCGCCGGACGATACAGATCCAGCCCCAGGAGCGGTTCGCCGCTCGGCTGGGCCGCCGCCGGCCCGCGCTTGCTCGCCGGGATGCCGATCGTGGCGGCCATCACGAGGAAAAACAAGGTTCCCGCCAGCACTCTCAACGCTGCGGTGAGAACGCCCTTCAACATGACCTCTCCCTCCTTCAGCGGGCGGCTGCCATCCTGGGCAGGAAATTCTCCAGCACCCAGATCTCGGACCCCGGCTCCTCGACCCACATGGCCACCCGCTTTCCGTCGGGGTGCACGCGGAGTTCCCGCAGTCCTTTCACCGGGATGGCGAGCTTCCGCGCCTCGCCGCCGAACGCCGGGATGCGCCATACACCCTCCTTATTGAGGCACAGTACGTAGCGAGAGTCTGGCGTCCAGGAAAGCGGCCAAAGAAAGGCGTCTTTGCTCTCCGACCGGAAAACCTCGCGAGGCTCTCCTCCCTCGACCGGTGCGAGCTTCAAGCCCTTCCAATCTTCGGACACGAACGCAAGCCAGCGGCCGTCCGGTGACAGAGGTGCATTGGGAGTAGGCAGTAGCGCCTCCAGCAGCACTTTCTCCTCTCCCGAATCGAGCCGTCGTCGCACTATCCTCCCTGGCCGGTCCACCGAATCGCGGCGGACGCACAGGACTGCGTCGCTCGTGGTGGACCACTTTGGATAGTGACATCCCCCCTGCCATTCCTCGCTCCCCGGCAGAACCGTGGCCGACCCGTCCGCCACATCCAACTGCAACGTCTTCGTGGGGCCATCCGCTGGCAGCCCATAGACCAGCAGCGTCTTCCCGTCCGGCCGCCATATCGGGGGGTCCCGATGGTGCGGAAGCCCTGGCTCATCTCCCGCTCGCGGCCGGTTTCCATATCTCGCACAACGACCCTCAGGGGCCCGCCCCTCCCCAGGATCGATGGCGTGTTCACTGCGTATGCGAGGTAACGGCCGTCCGGCGACCAGTCGGGGCGGTAGGTGGGTCGCCCGTACCGCGAGACCACGGGCACGGGCTCCGAGAGGAACCGCCCGGTCTCGAGATCCATCTCCGCCACCAGGAGATCGTTTGCCCCGCTCGGCAGAGAGTAGTGGAAGGCGCCCTTGCGGCTGAACCCGAGCGGAAACACTTGGCCGGCATTGGCCTGGATCAACGCCGGCCCGCCCTGCGCGCGTCCCGCCGCAACGGCCACGCTCCAAAGCCCCAGCGCCCCATTCCGGTCACTGAAGAAAAGCACGCGGCTGCCGTCGGGCGCCCACATCGGCCCGGCATCGTGCCCCGGATGCCGCACCAGAGGAACTTCGCGGCTCCCGTCACTTGCAAGCAGGAGGATGTCCCGCTCCGGCCCCTCCTCCGCCTGCGGGTAGTCGTAGGCGATGTATCGTCCGTCCGGAGACAGGCTCAGCCTACCTGGCGCGCGCCGGCCAAAGGACTTTACCACGCGCAACGCGCCGCTGTCAGGTGCCAGCAGCGCGATCTGCGTGGCTCCATCCTTGCGTCCACAAGCCACCAGCAACTGCCTGCCGTCCCCGGACCAGCCAGTGGCGAAGATGACCGGAGCCTCCTCGTTGCTATAGAGAACCCTGGGCTCAGCGCCTCCCGTCGTGGCCATGATGCGCAGCTCATAGATCTTCTTCCTGGTGGAAAACCAGGAGTAGGCGATGCGCTTGCCGTCCGGCGAGATCACGGGGAATTGTGCGAAATCGGGGTTCTGCGACCAGTCGCCCTTGTTGGTCAGACGGCTCTGCTTGCCGGTGGCCAGCTCGATCGCGGCCAGGTCGCCCGTGGACCAGTCGGTAAAGACCACCAGCCGGCCGTCGGTGGAGGCGCCAGAGAAGAGGTCGTTGGTCTTACCTGCCCAGAGCTGCCGCGAGACCGCCTTCCCCGAGCCTGGTTCGGCAGCCTCGACCAGCGGGTACGGCAGGCGAGGAATTCCCTTGCGCCACAGCGCCCAGCCGGATCCCAGCAATGTCACCACTACCGCCGCGGCGATCGCCAGCCGCCGGGAGACAACCCTTGCCGGGGGAGCTTCCGGTTCCGGCTGCCGCGCCGCGCGCCAGGCAGCCAGTTCCGCCGGAATCGCGTATACGCTGCTGCGTGTGCGGTGCTCGTGGCGGCGGACCGGCAGGCCCTCGTACTTCTCCCACCGGCGCACGGTGCTGACATCCCGTTGCAGGTAGGCGGCAATCTCCTTCCAGGACTCGAGCCTGGTACCCGGTTCGCTGTTGCTGGTTGTCTCCGTCATGCCTCAACCTCCTCCGGCTGGACCTAGCCGGTGGCTTCCGGAGGTCAGACTAGGCCAACTGGGCCTCGGCGGCAACAGGCATTAGCGCTCACCTCCGCTCTTGACCGAAGTTTACTCCTGATGCGCGGTCATTCCGGAGCGCCACCTTCTATCCCCCGCGGACAAAGAAAGTGCACGCAAGCCCTACCAGGACTTTCTCGCCTCGTGGAAGGATGCCGATCCGGACGTTCCTGTCTTGAGGGAAGCCAGGCAGGAGTACGCGAAGCTGCAATAGACTCCCGACCTCGTAACGAAAAGCA
>JACQDG010000031.1 GCA_016201185.1 Acidobacteriota bacterium
CCAGATCTCGGCCGAGCAGCACCAGGCCGGCCAGAGCCAGCAGAACCACCCCCGGCGGCGCCAGCGTCCGGAAGCGGTCCAGTGTGCGGGAGTGTCTCTCCAGGAAATACGCCAGGAACAGGATCAGCGCCGGCTTGGCGAATTCCGAAGGCTGGATCGAAAGCGGCCCGAGCCGGAAGAAGCGGTGGGTATTAGCCGTGCGGTCCAGGAACAGCACCACCACCAGCGCCGCCAGAACCAGCCCCAGCAGCCCAAACACCACCACGGGATGCCGGAACCGCTGGTAATCCCGCTGCATCAGCCACACCATGCCCGCCAGGCCCACCACCGCCCAGGCGGCCTGCCGTACCAGATAGTAATAAGAGTGTCCTTGCGCCCGATCGGCAATCACTGCCGAGGCGCTGAACACCATCACCAGGCCGAAAAACAGCAGGAGGATCACGGTGCCGAACAGGATGCGGTCATTCTTCAGTTGTTTTGCCATAAACGATCCGTTTCACCCCTTTTTCGAGAGCGTGCACGAGCTGCTTGAAAACCCTGCCGCGGTGCTCATAGTTCTGGAACTGATCGAAGCTGGCGCACGCCGGGGCCAGCAGAACCGTGTCCCCCGGCCGAGCATTCTCAGCGGCGTAGGCGACGGCGCGCTCCATGGTTCCAGCCTCGACCAGCGGCACCCCGTCGCCCACCTGCGCGGCGATCTTAGGGGCGGCGGCGCCTATCAACAGCACCCCCCGGGTCTTCTGTCGCAACAATTCGGCCAGCGGCGTATAGTCGCTGCCCTTGTCCTTGCCTCCCAGGATGACCCAGAGTCTGTTTTCGAAGGCTTCCAGCGCCTTGCGTGCAGCGTCCACATTGGTGGCCTTGGAATCGTTGTAATAGTCGACACCGCGCACGCGGCTGACGAATTCCAGGCGGTGTTCGACGGCGCGGAATTGCGGCAGGGCGCAACGCATCGCCTCCGGTGAGACCCCGACCAGGTAAGCAGCGGCCGTCGCGGCCAGGGTGTTCTCCAAGGTGTGCGCGCCGCGGATGGGAATCGCCGACACTTCGGCCAGCGGGATTTCCCGGCCATCCTGCTCATAAACAATCCAGCCCCGGGCCACCGAGGTCCCGGGCGAAACCGGCCTGGTCCGGCTAAACCAGACCGCCCCGGCGCGAGCCTGCTCGCCATAGGCCGCACAGGCCGGATCATCGGCGTTGAGTACGGCGTAATCGCCCTCTCTTTGCGTGGAAAACAACCGGCCCTTGGCCGCCGCGTAGCACTCGAAGCGGGCGTGGCGGTCCAGGTGATCCGGTGTCACGTTCAGGCAGACTGCAATATGGGCGTGAAATTGCCGGATCGATTCCAGTTGGAAGCTCGACAGCTCCAGCACATTCCACGTCCCCGGCGCCGAAGTTTCCACCATGTCGATCATCGGCGGATAAGGGAGGCCGACATTGCCGCCTACCTGCTCGGGAAGACCGCCGCCACGAAGCAGGTGGCCGATCATCACGGTGGTCGTCGTTTTGCCATTCGACCCGGTGACACCGATGATCGGACCTTGCAGAAAACGGGCTGCCAGTTCCACTTCGCCAATGACCTCAGTGCCGCGCGAGCGAGCTTCCGACAGGGGCGGAAGGTCCCACGGGACGCCCGGCGAGACCACCACTAGTTCCTGGTCGAGAAACACCCCTGGTTCGTGCCCAGCCAAATAAAGCTCGACGCCGAGCGAACGCAGATTCTTCGCCACATCAGCCAGCGCCGATTCCGGCTGGATGTCAGTGGCTGAGACCTTCGCCCCGCGCTTCGCCAAAAATTTCGCGGCCGCCTCGCCCGACCTGCCCAGGCCAACTACCAGGGCTCGCATGTTACGCAGTTCTCTCACCGGCTCGGCTACCTCAGCTTCAACGTAGTCAGGGCGAACAGCGCCAGGATAAATCCGGTAATCCAGAAGCGGGCGATGATCTTCGATTCCTTCCACCCGATAGCCTCGAAGTGATGGTGCAGCGGGGCCATTTTGAAAATGCGCCGCCCGCTGCGCAGCTTGTAGCTCGCCACCTGCAGGATGACCGAAAGCGCCTCGATCACAAACACGCCTCCGATGAACAGCAGCAGGATTTCCTGTTTCACCAGCACCGCCACTGTGCCCAGAGCCCCACCCACCGCCAGCGAGCCCACGTCGCCCATGAAGATCTCGGCCGGGTGGGCGTTGTACCAGAGGAATCCCAGGCTGGCGCCCACCATCGAGCCGCAAAAAATCGTCAGGTCGCCGGCCTGCGGCACGCGCTGGATCTCGAGGTACGTGGCGAACTGCCGGTGGCCGGCGGCGTAGGTCAGCACGGTCAAGGCCCCGGCGGCAATCACCGTCAGCCCGATAGCCAGCCCGTCCAGGCCATCGGTGAGGTTGACGGCATTCGAGCAGCCCACCAGCACGAGCACCAGGAACAAAAAGAAAAAACCGAATCCCAGGGCGTAGGTATAACGGCTTCTCAGTAGCGAATGAATCAGCAAATCGGGCGAAAAGAACTTCACGAACGGCACGTTCATCTGGGTCGAGTACAGCCCGCGCGCGTGCAGCAGCAGCAGTACGACCCCGATCGCCAAGCTGATGGCAATCTGCAACGAAAACTTGGTGCCTGCCGTCAGTCCCAGGTTCTGCTTCCGCCGCAGCTTGCGATAATCGTCGACAAAACCCACCAAGCCGAAGGCGCACAGCGCGAAGATGGCGATCCACACGTAGACATTCGTCAAATCCGCCCACAGCAGCGTCGGGACCAGTATCGAAATGTTGATCAGCAGGCCGCCCATGGTCGGCGTTCCGGACTTGGTCTGATGGGACTTGGGGCCGTCCTCCCGCACAAACTGGCCAATCTGGAACTCCCCCAAGCGGCGGATCAGCCACGGCCCCAGGATCAGGCAAATACCCAGGGCCGTCAGGCTGGCGAAGGCTGTGCGGAAGGTGATGTAGCCGAAAACACGAAAGGGGCTGATGGTGGGGAAAAGCCTTTCGTAGAGCAGGTAGTAAAGCATACGATGAGGCAAGCCCGCCTTTCGTCTTCAGCATACCGGGCGCATGGCGGCCACAACCATCTCCAGCGCCTCTTCCAGCCTCACCCGTCGTGAGCCCTTGAACAGCACCACGCCTCCCGCTTTCAGAGCGGTCCGGAGGAATTCCCCGGCCGCCCGGGAATTTTCAAAAAAGTGGGCGGCGCGGTCGGGGAAACCGGCGTTCACCGCCTCCGCCACGATGAAACGGGCTGCGCCGCTCACGCCCACCAGCATGCCGAGGTTCGCCCGGGCTGCTTTTCTTCCCACCTGCCGGTGCAGGTCCTCCGAGCCGGCCCCCAATTCCAGCATCTCGCCCAGCACGGCCACGCGCCAGTAGCCGGGCGTCGCAGCCAGCAGCTCCAGCATGATCTCAGCGGCGCGGGGGTTCGAGTTGTAGCAATCGTTGATGATCCAGATCCCCCCCACTTCCATCATCTCACCGCGCATGCTGGCTGGCGCGAGGCTTGCGACGGCCTCTCGCAGGGCATCGAGTGGAATGCCGAACACCCGCCCCACGGCCAAGCCAGCCAAGGTGTTGTAGAGGTTGTGCCGCCCGACAAGAGGGGTTGTGAACTCTACTCGTTCGGCTTCCAGCCGGAACCGCGTCCCGGCGGGCCCCAGGTCTTCCATCTCGACAGCCCGGATGTCCGCCGGCTGCTCAATGCCGAAGGTGACCGCATGCCCGCCCGGCGCCCGCTCCCGGTGGAAATCGACGAAAGCTCGAACCCGCTCATCGTCCGCGTTCAGCACGGCAATACCATCGGCGGGCAGGCCCTCGATCAGCTCTCTTTTGGCCAGCGCAATCTCCTCCACTGAACCGAAATGCTCCAGATGCGCCGCGCTGACGTTCGTCACCACGCCTATTTCCGGCCGTGCGATCCCGGCCAGGGCGCGGATCTCGCCACGGTGATTCATGCCCATTTCGAACACACCCACTTCGGCGCCTTCCTCCATCCGCAGCAGCGAAAGGGGCAGGCCGAGCTGGTTGTTCAGGTTGCCCTCGGTCTTGGCCACGTGAAACCGGGTCGCAAGCAGCGCGGCGATAATCTCCTTGGTCGTCGTCTTCCCGTTCGACCCGGTGATGCTCACTACCCGGCCGCCCCACTCCTGCCGCACTCGGGCGGCCAGTTGTTCGAGCGCCACCTGCGGATCGGGCACCAAGAGTAGCCGACTGGCGCTGTGGAGAAGCCCGCGGGCCGCCACCGCCGCCACGGCGCCTGCCCCCAGCGCGGCGGGAACAAATTCGTGCCCGTCGCGCTTTTCGCCCCGCACGGCAAAGAAAAGCTCGTCCCTCCGGATCGTCCGCGAGTCGATCGAATAGCCAACAGCCTCGGCAGCGAGCAAATTCTCCACTCCAACGATTTCCGCACCGGTCAAACGGGCAATTCTTTCCAGAGAGAGCTTCATTCTTTGCGATACCCGAACTCTCTCAGCACCTGCCGGGCCACTTCCCGGTCGTCAAATGGGATCGTCTTGGAACCGAGCACCTGGTAAGTTTCGTGTCCCTTTCCGGCCAGGATCACAAAGTCGCCCGCGCGGGCCTCCTCGATCGCTTTGCGGATGGCAACAGCCCTGTCCGGCTCGACCTGGTAGCGCGCGTTCACCCGCTGCAGGCCGATCACGGCGTCGTTGATAATATTCAGCGGATCTTCGGAACGCGGATTGTCCGAGGTAAGCACCACCAGGTCGCTCAGGCTTCCCGCCGCCTCGCCCATCAGTGGCCGCTTGGCACGGTCCCGGTCTCCCCCGCACCCGAACAGAGTGATGACCCTGCCGGGCGTCCGGCCACTCACCAAATCGCGCGCCGCCGAAATCACGTTCCGCAGGGCGTCATCGGTGTGGGCGTAATCCACCACCACCATAAACGGTTGCCCTTCCTCGACACGCTCTACCCGGCCCGGCACACTGCGGCATTCCTCGATGGCCCTGGCGATCACTTCCAGCGGCAAGCGGTAGGAAAGCCCCACCCCGATCGCCGCCAGTATATTCAGCACGTTGATCTTGCCCAACAAAGGCGAGGAGATCGGAATGCGGCCCACGGGCGTGGAGGCAGTAAAGCGAACGCCGCTCGAATCACATTCCAGCCGGGTCGGGGTTATGTCGGCGCCGTTGTTCAGACCGAAGGTGAGCGTCTCGAAGCCGCCTAGCTTCTCCCACTTTTTCCCCCACGGATCGCCGTGATGGATCACCGCAAACCGGGGGTTCGGCCCGCCCGCCCCATCGAGCAGCCGCCGCTTGGCCGCCGCGTAGTTCTCCATCGTGCCGTGGAAATCCAAGTGGTCGCGGGTCAGATTGGTGAAGACCACGGTGTGGAACTGCATCCCGTATACTCGCCGCAGTTCCAAGGCGTGAGAGGAGACCTCAAAGATGGCGTGGGTGCCGCCGTGCTCGAGCAGTTCTACAAAGTGCCTCACCAGGTCCAGCGATTCAGGCGTTGTGTTGACGGCGGCCAGGCGCCGGCCCGCGATGACGTATTCCGTGGTGCCGAAGCGGGCGGTGGTGAACCCGGCGGCTCGCAGCACGGAGTCGGCCAGGTAGACGGTGGTAGTCTTGCCGTTCGTTCCCGTGACACCGGTCAGCCAGAGGCGGCGATCCGGGTGGTGGTAACAATTCAATGCGGCCAGCCCCAGGGCTTCGCGGCCGTGAGAAACCTGTATCCAGGGAACGGAAACATCGGCGATCAGCGGCCTTTCGCTGACTACCGCCGCGGCCCCGCGCTCCACCGCCTGGGGGATGAAATGATGGCCGTCAGCATGTTCGCCGGGGAATGCGAAAAACACCTCGCCCGAACCAATCAGGCGGGAATCATACTGCAGGCCTGTGACCGGAATGGCAGGTATCCGCGCCGGCGTTTTCACGCCCGCCAGCATTTGGTCCAGGGTCATGCTGTTGGCTACCGCTCAAACTCCACCGTCACCGGCGCGCCGGCAGGCAAAGGACTGCCGGCGGGAGGAAACTGCCGCCGCGCCACCCCGCTGCCCCGCAAGTCGACCTCCAGGCCCAGCAAAGCAGCCTGTTCCGCCACCGCCCGCAACGGCTGGCCGTAGAAGTTCGGCGCCATGCTCTGCGCCAGGGAAACAAGGATCGGGGCTCGGGAGGCATCCGAGGCGGGGGCCGGCCGGGGCGGCAACGAGGCCGCAGGACGGGGCATCGCCGGGGCCGCCTCAGCCACAGCCGTCGTCTCTGAATCAAGGGGCGCCTCGCCTTCCAGGCCGTTTTCCGGATTGAAATCGGTCACCTCGGCCAGCAGCCTGGCGTCCGGCTGGAGCCGGGCGCGGCGCACCGTCGGATCAATGGGAATCTCCTGCGGCACCTGCAGGTAGCGCAGCACTTCCCCGGCCACACGCGGGAAAACCGGCGCTGAGACGCCGCCGCCGCCGTGCAGCCCTCGCGGCGAATCCAGAATGATCGCCACTACGATAGCTGGAGTGTTCAACGGGGCAAAGCCCACAAAGGAGGCCACGAAGTCCGTCTTCGAGTAAGCTCTGGTGTGGGGGTCGATTTTCTGTGCCGTACCGGTTTTACCGCCAGCCGTGTAGCCCTCCAGGCGCGCCAGCTTGCCCGTGCCGTTCAGCACGACCATCTCCATCATCCGCTTCATCTCCACGGCTGTTTCCGGGGAAATGATGCGCGTTCCAGGCGGGCGGGACACCGGGACAGGCTTCTCGCCCGCCTCCATGGTCGCCTCGATCAGGCGCGGCCGCACCAGGGTGCCGCCGTTGGCGATGGCGGCCACAGCCTGCACCAACTGGATAGCGGTAATGCCTATTTCTTGCCCCATCGAGATGGCGCCGATGGATATCTTCGACCAGTCCTCGGCCGGCTTGGTGAGCCCCATGGCCTCGCCCGGCAGCTCCACGCCGGTGGGGCGGCCGAAGCCGAACCGCCGGATATATTGATACATGCGCTGGTCCCCCAACCGCATCCCCAGCTTGATGGTGCACACGTCGCTGGAGTTGGCGAGGACCTGCTGGACCGTCAGGCGGCCAAAAGGCTTGTGGTCGCGAATCCTGTGGCCTGCCACTACAATGGAGCCCATCTGGCAATCGAGCACCTCGTCCGGCC
>JACQDG010000173.1 GCA_016201185.1 Acidobacteriota bacterium
CCGCGCGATGGAAGTGCCCAGCAGGTACTTATGCTCGTAGACCGCCCCGGCGCGGACCATCCGCCACACGTACTCGGTGACGAACTCCTCCTTCATGTCCTCGACGTAAATCTCCGCCGCGCCGCTGTTCTTGGCCTTCTCGACGATGCCGCGCAGTTCGTCCCCTTGGCCGATGTCGCCGCACACGGCCACCACTTCACAGCCATAGTTTTCACGCAGCCACGGAATGATGACGGAAGTATCCAGCCCGCCCGAATAGGCCAGGGCCACTTTTTTCGGTTTGTTCATGGTTGTCCGCTGAGACAGGGAGAGCCGGCCGGGCCCGCCTGTCAGTCTTGAATAAGACCCCTAGGATAGCATCATCAGGAGCAGGGCTTTTTGGGCGTGCAGCCGGTTCTCGGCCTGGTCAAAGACGATCGACGCCGGTGATTCGATCACCTCAGCAGCGACTTCCTCGCCCCGGTGCGCCGGCAGGCAGTGCATAAAGACGGCTTCTGGCCGCGCCGCTGCCATTAGCTTCGAGGTCACCTGGTGGGAAGCGAAGGCTCTCCGCCGGGCCCGGGCTTCCTTCTCCCGCCCCATGCTGGCCCAAACGTCGGTGTAGACGGCATGAGCGTCCTCCACGGCCTCCAGCGGATCGGAAGTGAGCAGCAACGAGCAACCCGATGCCTCCGCCAGCCCGCGGGCGGTCGAGACAATCTCGGGGTTCGGCTGGAAGCCTTCCGGCGCCGCCACGGCCATATCCACGCCGAGACGAGCGGCGTTGAGCATCAGGGAGTGCGCCACGTTGTTCCCGTCGCCTACGAAGGCCGCTTTCAGGCCGGGCAGCGCCCCGAACCGTTCCTGCAAGGTGAAAAAGTCGGCCAGAGCCTGGCAGGGATGGTACAGATCGCTGAGGGCATTGATCACCGGAATCGCCGCCCAGCGCGCCAGCTCCTCGATGGTCTGCTGCTCGTAGGTCCTGGCGACAATCCCCTGTACCCACCGCTCCAGGTTCCGCGCCACGTCCTGGATGGGCTCCCGGTCCCCGATTTTCTGGTCCTTGTACTCTGTGAAAACCGCGTCGCCGCCAAGCTGCTTGATCGCCAGCTCAAAAGTCATCCGCGTGCGCAAGGAGGGTTTTTCAAACAGCAGGGCCAGGTAGCGGCCGGCCAGCGCATGGGAATACCGACGCGGAGAGCGCTTCACGCGCCCGGCGAGATCCAACAGCGTCACGACCTCTTCGGTCGTCAAGTCCAAGTCGGTTGCCAGATGGGGCGCCGCCACCCTGTTGATCTGGCCGATGATTGTGCTGGTCGCCACCTTACGTTCCTGATGAATGAATATTCACTTCCATGAATAATTACACAATGGAGGAACCGGAGTCAAGCCTTTTCTCTATGGCACTGGCAGCTAGAAGTGGCATAATATTATCGGGAGGACATTTCCTATGCGATCTGCCACAAAAGTGGGGCCGGGAGGGAGAATCGTTATACCCGTGGAATACCGCAGGGCGCTGAACATTCATCCGGGCGATGAAGTTCTGCTCTCGCTTGAGAATGGAGAAGTCCGTCTCACCACAAAGGAGCTCTCCCGCAAGCGCGCCCAGGATTATGTCTGCAGCTTGGTTCCTCGCGGGGTCTCCTTGGTCGACGAATTGATTCGGGAGCGAGAGGAAGAAGCTGCCCGTGAATAAGTTCGTCTTGGATGCTTCCGTAGTCCTGGCCTTTCTCAATCGCGAGCCGGGATTTGAAACAATCGCGGCGCTCCTGGAAGAAGCAGCGATCAGCGCGGTTAACGTTGCTGAGGCAGCCACAAAGCTGGCTGACAAAGGCGCCAATCGGATTCAGGAGACCATCCGCGAGCTGAAGCTCGAAATCATGGATTTTGACGAACACCTGGCCTATCGGGCGGCGGCGCTGCGCCGGGCGACCCGCAAAACGGGTCTTTCCCTGGGCGACCGGGCTTGTCTCGCCACGGCCCAAAAACTCGGAGTCCCCGCGGTCACGGCTGATCGCAAGTGGGCGCAGTTGAGGCTGGACGTGGAAATACAAGTCGTGCGATAGGGCTTTACTGGTCCGTCAGGACGACCGCAGGCGCCAGGCTTCCACTAGCGCAATCCAAACGTTGATGACGCCTACGCCGCTGATGGCGCCGCGCAGGTAGCTGCTCAAGAAGATTTCGGTCCATTGCGGCGCCAGGGCGAAGAAGTAGTTGCGGTCCCACAGGTGCGACCAGGGGAACAGCACCAGCACGATCCCCATCTCCAGGCAGAAGAGGATGAATACCAGGCTCTGCAGGCGGCGCCACAGCCGCGGCTGGCCCGGGGGGGACTGGTTTTCCGAATTGACCGCGAGGAGCCTATCCGGGCCAGTCATCAAAAAGACTCAGGTTAAAGGGTGGGGATTCGAGAGGGAAGAGGGAAACCGCGGCCACGGGAGCAAAGCTCCGCCGGTGCAAGGGGGAAGGGCCGAAGCGCTGCAGCGAACGCAGGTGCTCCGGCGTGGCGTAGCCTTTGTGGGCGGCCAGGCCGTAACCAGGAAAAACTGCATCCCACTGCCGCATCCAGGCGTCGCGCTCAACCTTGGCCAGAATGGAGGCGGCCGCGATCGAGACGCTCCGGCAGTCTCCCTTGATCAAAGGCCGCTGGGGGAGGGGCAGGTCCAGGCACAAGGCATCTACGAGCAGAAAATCCGGAGCGGGCACGAGGCCCTCGACCGCCCGGCGCATGGCCAGCCGCGCCGCCTGGTAAATGTTCACCCGGTCGATCTGTGCGGCGTCCACGGCCGCCACGTGGCAGGCGAGAGCGGTCCGGCGAACCTGGTCTGCCAGCTCCTCTCGCAGCTGGGGCTCTAGTTGTTTGCTGTCGTTCAATCCGGGTATGGGACGCTCCGAGTCAAGGATCACGGCGGCGGCCACCACCGGACCAAAAAGGGCTCCCCGACCCACTTCGTCCACGCCGGCCACCAGCCGGTAGCCCGACCGCCGGGCCCTGTTCTCGAATTGGCGAGTACACCGCAAAGCCGTCGGTACGGGCGGCCGCGGCGCTACTCCCGCTCTCTCAGCCGCGCGGCCTTTCCCCTGCGCTCTCGCAGATAGTATAGCTTGGCTCGCCGGACCCGCCCCGAGCGCACCACGTCGATGTGATCGATGACGTTGGAATGCACCGGGAAAATGCGCTCCACCCCGTGGCCGAAGCTGATCTTACGTACGGTGATAGTCTCCCCGAGCCCCTGGTTCTTGCGCGCAATCAGCGTGCCCTCGAAGGCCTGCAGGCGCTCTTTGTCGCCTTCCTTGATCTTGACGTGGACCCGGACCGTGTCGCCGGGATTCATCCGCGGCACATCCGCACGCTTCTTGCTATCGTAAACCACCTGCATAGAACGATTGATCATGGCAAGCTCCGTTCCAGTCTTAATTCTTCAATCAGCCGGCGGTCCTCGGGGGTGAGCGCGGCGCGCTCCAGCAGATCGGGGCGAAGGCGCACCGTTTTCTCGAGCGCCGCCCGCCGCCGCCAGCGCCGGACTTGCTCGTGGTTGCCGCTGAGCAAAATCTCCGGCGCCCGCCAGCCGTGAAAATCCGCCGGACGCGTGTACTGCGGATGATCCAAAATCCCCGCGGGCCGCTCTTCGGTCCCACCCTCCGCAGGCGGGGCCGTAGGCAACGCGAACGACTCGGACCGCGTGCTGTCCTGGTTGCCCACCACTCCGGGGGCCAGCCGCGCCACCGCGTCCAGCACCACCGCCGCCGCCAACTCGCCGCCGCTCAACACAAAGTTGCCGATCGAGAGCTCCTCGTCGGCCACGTGCTCGGCCACCCGCTCGTCTACGCCCTCGTAGCGGCCGCAAACCAGCACTAGTTCCTCCAGGCCGCTCAAGCGCGCCGCCGCAGCCTGATCGAACAGCCGGCCCTGCGCCGAGAGCAGTACCGTCCAAGGTCGCGCAGCCGACCCGGCGCGGATCTTCTCCAGCGCCAGGTGGATCGGCTCGATCTTCAGCAGCATTCCTTCGCCGCCGCCGAAGGGCCGGTCGTCCACCGTATGGTGACGGTCGAAGGCGAATTCCCGGAGGTCCCAAACGCGAATGTCGATCCGGCCGCTCTGCCGCGCCCGCGCCACCACGCCGTAGTCCAGCGGCCCAGCAAAAAAATTCGGAAAGATGGTGACCAGGTGGAAAACCATGCCGTTGCTATCGCCCGTTCAGCTCTTCCAAGCCTTCCGGCAAATCCACCCGGATAACCCGCTGGGCCGGATCAATCTCGGTGCAGATCGAAGAGGCGAAGGGGACCAGAACCTCTCCGCCGCCGGTCTCTACCTGAAGCAGGGAGGCGCCGCCGGTCTCCAACAGTCCCCGCACTTCGCCCAGCAATCTTCCGGAACGGGCTTCCAGGACCCGGCAGCCGACCAGATCGGCCGCGTAATACCGGCCCGCCGGAGGCGCCGGCCGGCGCGCCGCCGGTATCTGCACTTCCCACCCGGCGAGCCGCTCGGCCTCGCTGATCGAATCGATCCCGTCGAACTGAAGGATCAGCCGGTTCTTGTGAAGCCAGGTTCTGTGGACGCGCGCTGCCTTCCGACACCCGGCGCCGTCCCAAAGATAGACCTCAGGAAAAAGCGCGAAAATCCCCGGGTCGTCGCTCTCTAATTCCGCCACCAACTCTCCCCGGTTGCCGCGCGTGCGCAACAGCCGGGCTACCGTGAGAAAAGAGGAATCGCTGGTTGGGCCGGCCACTATTCCAGGATTTCCAGCGTAAAGCGTTTCTTCAGCTTCATCCCGGCGGCGCCCAGAATCGTCCGGATCGATCGCGCCGTCCTTCCCTGCTTGCCAATGACTTTTCCCAAGTCTCCGGGCGCGACCTTTAGCTCCAAAACGGTTACTTGCTGGCCTTCTACCGCTCGGACCGAAACTTCCTCGGGGCTATCGACCAGAGCCTTGGCAATCAGCTCGATCAGCTCTTTCATCCTGCGCCTCCCGGGCAAAGTCGCTGTTTTTACTTCGCCCTGTTCGCTTCCACTTCCCGTGCGCGCTCAGGAGTGCGTCTCTAGCAGTACCCCGAACCGAGGACCAGAGCCAACTTGCCTGCTCCTCAAAGCGATTATATCAGAACGCCACTAGGTCTCCGCGGTCTGCGCCGGGGAGGCGGCCGTCTTCCCGAGCAGCCGCTCCACCGTCGCCGACGGCTGCGCGCCCTTGCTGATCCAATACTGGACGCGTTCCCGGTCCACAATTAGGTCCTTGGTCTCGGTCCTCGGGTTGTAGTGGCCGAGGATCTCA
>JACQDG010000174.1 GCA_016201185.1 Acidobacteriota bacterium
GTGGATGCGGCGACCGCCCGCAATGCCCTCGACTACCTCCGCGCCAAGCAATTTCGCGAATAAGCGGGCCGCAGCGCCCGTCGTGCTGGCCGCGCTGATCCTGATCTTTTGCGTCCGCAGCTACAGCACCTTCCGTGTCTTCAACGACACGGCGGATGAAGCGGTGCATATTGCTTGCGGGCTCGAAGTGTGGCAGCACGGGCGCTACACCATCGAGGCCCAGCACCCGCCGCTGGCGCGCATGGTGATGGCTTTACCTGCTTTCCTCGCCGGATTGCGGGAGCGCCACCCGGAGCCGTTGTGGACCGGCGCCGGCAGGGACTTTTACTGGTGCACGTTGAGCCTGTCGCGGCTTGGCAACCTGATCTTCGCCCCTTTCCTGATTGTTTACCTTTACCTGTGGGGCCGGAGGCTGTATGGGCCGGCGGCCGGGCTGGGCGCTGCCGCGCTGGCCAGCTTTTCGCCCAACCTGCTAGCCCATGTGTCGCTCGCGACGCTCGACTTCGGCGCGGCCACGGCGGTTTTCGTTTCCTGCTACTACTTCTGGCGGTGGAGCGAGCAGCCAGGATTGCGGAACTGCGTGGCTGCGGCGGCAGCCTTCGGCATCGCTGCGCTCACCAAGTTTTCTGCGATAGTCTTCATCCCGCCCATCGCCGTGGCGTACTTCCTCCTAGCCCGCTGGAACAAGGGCGGCCGGTCCGAACCAGCCCGCTGGTACGCAGCGGCGCGACGGGGAGTGGTTTTTCTGGCGGCGTTTTTCGTTGTGGTTTGGGCCGGATACCTCTTCGAAGTGGGCCCGCTGCCGCCGGCGCACTTTGTGCCGACGGCGGGAAGTTTTGCCAAAAGGGCGGTGCAGGCGGTCGAGCAAGTCGTGAACCACCGCGGCCTCCCCGCGCCACGGTTTCTGCGCGGCGTGCTGGAAGTGGCCGCGCACAATTCGCAAGGCCACCAGTGCTATCTGCTCGGTCACCTGGGCCAGCTCGGCTGGTGGTACTACTTTCCGGTGGCGCTGGCCGTGAAGACGACGATTCCCTTGCTGCTTCTGGTGGCCCTGGCAGCCGTATTGCGGATACGCACCGGAGGGCAGAGCGGGACCTGCCCGGCGCTTTATCCACTCTTGAGCGCCGCGTTGCTGCTGGCAGCGGCCATGCCCAGCAATCTGAACATGGGCATCCGGCACGTATTGGCCATCTACCCATTTTTCGCTCTGGCGGCGGCTTCGCTTTTCGCCGGCCCGCGATGGCTGATGTCTCTGGCCCTAGCTCTGGGCTTCTGGCACGGGGCCGAGTCTCTAATCGCCCACCCGGACTACCTGGCTTACTTCAATCAAATCGCGCGGAGCCGCGAGGAGGAATTCCTGCTGGACAGCAACCTGGATTGGGGGCAGGACCTGGAACGGCTGCGGCGTTACTTGAACGAGAAGCAGGTCAAGACCGTTTACTTGAGTTATTTCGGCAGGGCCAACCCGTCAAGCCTGCTGGACGTGCGGGAGATCCGCCCGCTGCCGCCGGACCTGCGGCCCGCCGGCTGGGTGGCGGTCAGCAGAGCGCACATTGCCGGGATGGCGCTGCAAGGCTACAACCTCGGCTGGTTGAAGGCATACAGACCGGTGGCGCGCATCGGCAAGTCGATCCTGGTATATTATTTCCCCGGGTGAGGATGACGCCGCTCCTAGCCTGTAACTTGGAAGCCGGCACATCGTCTTAAAGATCTATGGGACATTCTCGTTTAGGGTATTTCTCCGCCGTTGGTCTGGCGCTTGGCGCCTGGCTCGTTTTCCCTGGCCTTCTGGCTCCTCAAACGGCTCCGCCGCTGAACGAGCAGTATAAGGACGCGGCCTCGCGGATCATCGCGGCGGCCCTGTCGGACCAGGACGGCTACGCCAAGCTGACGTATCTCTGCGAACGGATCGGCAACCGCCTGAGCGGATCGACCGGGCTGGAGAAGGCGATCGAGTGGGCCTCGGCGCAGATGAAGAAGGACGGCCTCGATAACGTCGTCACGCCGCCAGCCAAAGTGCCGCACTGGGTGCGGGGCAAGGAAAGCGCGAAGATCGTAGCCCCAGTCGAGCGCCCCCTCAAGATGCTGGGGCTGGGCGGCAGCGTAGGCACGCCGCCCGAGGGGATCACGGCCGAGGTGGTCTCCGTGTCCGGCTTCGATGAGCTCGAGCGGCTGGGGAAAGAGAAGGTCGCGGGCAAGATCGTAGTCTACAACGTGCCGTGGGAGGGATACGGCCGGACCGTGCAGTACCGGGGTTCCGGCGCTTCCCGCGCCGCGGCACTGGGCGCCGTGGCGATGTTGATGCGCTCGGCCGGGCCGCCACCGCTGGAAATGCCGCACACCGGGGGGCTGCGCTACTCCGATGACGCGCCCAGGATTCCGGCGGCCGCCCTGGCGCTGGAAGACGTCGCCGCGATCCAGAAACTGGTGGATTCCGGCGAGAAAGTGAAGATTCACCTCTCCATGGAGGCGCAGACGCTGCCGGATGCCGACTCGGCCAACGTGATCGGGGAGATCCGGGGCCGGGAAAAGCCGGAGGAGATCGTGGTGATCGGCGGCCACTTGGATTCCTGGGACGTCGGCCAGGGCGCTCATGACGACGGCGGCGGCGCGATGGCTTCCTGGCAGGCTCTGGAGGTAATCGTTCGTGGGCTTCGGCCTGACCATGCCGGGCGGGGCGGACGAAGCAGTGCGCGCCCGCGGCCTGGCCCTGGCGAAGCAAATCGGACGGCTGCTTGAATCGCTCGGCATCGGCACGGTCGAGCGGGGCGGAGGCGGGGCCGACATCGGGCCGTTGATGCGCGATGGCGTGCCCGGCCTGGGGTTGCGCACCGTCGGAACCCACTACTTCGACTGGCATCACACCAACGGGGACACGATAGACAAGGTGAAACCGGAAGAATTCCGGGAGAATGTGGCTGCCATGGCCGTGATGGCCTATGTCTTGGCGGACATGCCGGAGCGGTTGGGCGAATAGAGCCCGTCAGGAGCGCGGGATCACCGCGTAGAAGACCAGGGCGTAGGCCAGGCCCACCGCCGCTAACGTCACCCACAGCAGCGTCTTGACAAATCGGAGCTCGGAGGTGTGGGTGGCGGTGGCGGATTCCACTGCATCCATCCACTCGGCCGGGGCCGGCTGAGGTTCGGCCGGAGCGGCATGTTTGGCAGCTTCTTTTTCCAACTTCTGGCCGGTCTCCAGCGCCTGCACCACGATCCCGTCGAAGCGGTTTTCCAGCTCCATCATGTGCTGGCCGCGGCTTTCCAGCCACCCGTTCAACAACTGCTCGACCCGGCCCCGGCACTCCTCCAGGAACTTGCTGAGGGAGGTTTCAGCGCGCGCCGGCAAGCCCTCCAGCGCCATGCGCATCTGGGTCTGAAGCCTGGTCTCATTTTCCAGGGAGCGCTGATGTTCCTGGGTCCAGCGGGCCAGTAGATTCCGGAAATCGTTGGCGGCCTTTTCCTGGTCTTGCGGCGAGAGCTGGATGGGGGCAGGCGGGGCGACTGCCACCGCCTCGGCCTTTTCCAGGGCTTGTTTGGCCAGGGACTGGGCCGACTGGATTTCCTCGAGCAGCCGGCTGCATTTCTCTTCCACCCCCGAAGACCGCCCGGCAGCCTGGGCCGCCGTCTTGTGGACCTCCTCAATCTGCGCCATGGCCCCGCTCCACATCTTTTCGCCGTAAGCCTGGCCCTGCGCAAACTGCTGCTGGAGAGTCTTCACCGCAGCCCCAATCTTTTCCGATTCCGCCTGGAGCTGCTTGCATTCTTTCGTTAGTCCCTCGACGGCGGCCAGGGTTTCCGCGCGGCCCGCAGACCCGCCGGAGCTTTGCTTCTGCAATGCGGCCAGGGTCTGCTCGATCTGCGCCTGCCGCTGCTCGATCTCGGCGGAGCGCGCTTTGGCGGTGCCGAGAGTTTTCTCGAAGCGTGCGAGCAGGCTCTTTTCGGCCTCCTGCGTGGCGGTGAGAACACCCACGGTCTTCTCCACCTGCGCCTGCCGCTCGGTCAGACGCCCGCCCAGGTTCCGGAAAGATTGGAAGACCTTTTCGTGGTCGTTGACCCGCTTTCCCTGCTCTTCGATCAAGGCACGGAGGGCCACCTGGGACTGCTCCAGTTGGGCCTGTCGGTTCTGCACCTGCTCGGCCAGCGCCTGGACCACGCCCAGAGTTTGTGCCGCCTGCGCCGAGCGGTCCGCGTCGGCCTGGCGCTGCGAACCGAGGGCCGCCATCTCCTGCTCCCAGCGGGCCTGCTGCGCCTTCACTTCCGCCAGAAGATTGTGGGCCTCCTCCAGCGCCTGCTCGCCCTTCGAATGGCGGACCTTCAGCTCGACGTTTAGGGTGCTTAAGGCCGCCAGGCGCTCTTCCGTAAGCGCCTGCAGTTGGCCGGCGCTCTCCTGCATCTGCTGGTACTGCTGGTGAATGCGCTCAAAGGCGGCCTCGTTGGTGCGGTAGCGATCCTCGAACTCCTGGACGCGCTTGGCCGTTTCCACGAAGGCCTCCATAGCGCCGATCAAACCGTTGAGGGGAAGCTCTGCTTGGGACACAGGTGTCTCCCGCGGTGCACAAATTTGGAGCACGGGCAACGGAGGCTCCGTCCGGGGCCTTATACCCAAAATGAGTGTCAGCCCGGGGGAACTAAAAGGCCATACGGTTCTTCTCTTAGAGACTGATGGGAAAGAGACTTATCCGTTGCGGTGGGCGGTGCTGGGGAAGCAACGACTTGCCGGGTGGTGTTTGCGCACCTGGTGGGCGTTTGGGCGCGAGTTCTGACGACCGATTTGACGACCTGGGGGTTTGCGGTTCTGGGTGGGTGGTTGGTTCTGGTACGTCTGATGCCTTACGAAAAAAAAAGCGGGCCGGGTGTGACCCCGGCCCGATGGAGAAGGGGACTCGATCAGAATTGTAGCTTGCTCACGAGCGTGTGGTGAAGTTGGTCTAGTTCGCGCCGCAGCGTGGCAATTTGGTGTTCCTGGTTGAGCGTGAGGCCGGTTGTGATTCCTGCTTCCACGGCGAGCTCGAGCACGTCCAGGGCTCGCCCGTAAGGTTCGTGCAGGTAGTCGGTGCTGACGTGGGCGGTTTCGTCGAGGAAGCGCCGGCACGCGGTGAGCAAGTGGGGGATGGAGGCGCGGACAATTTCGTGGGCTGTCATCGGAGGACCCCCTTTTGCTCAGCGATGAGCAGGGCGAGGGCCATGCTTTTGATGTCGGCGGGTGAGAACCGGAGCGCGGATTTGTACTGGAGTTCCGCGAAGGCTTCGGCCTTGGCTGCTGCGGCGATGGCTGCGCACAGCGCGTTGTAGAGCGCGTTGCCGCGCCGGTCTGCCTGGGCTTCGATCTGGCGTAGTGCGGCTGTCGCCCCGCCCGCCACAGCACTCACCACCGGTGGCGCGGGGTCGGCCGCGGGGTTGTGGGCGGTTTCGTCGAGGAAGCGCCGGCACGCGACCACGGCCACGGCCCAGGAAGCGGGCTTGCCGTTGCCGTTGTGACGCGTGATGGAGATGGTGTCGCCGGATGCGGCGTGTGCGGCTTGAATTGCCGCCGCGAGGCCGGGGTCGGCGAAGATGACCTTGCCTGCCTCGCAGCCGTACATGATCTGCGGGCCGAATTGCCCCTGGACCGGGCGCGGATCGCCGGCCAGGGTGACTTCTACGGGCTGGCCGGAGACAAAGCGGACGACGGTTCTTGCGTTGGGCATGATGGGACCCCCTTACTAGTATTATGTGGGCGGCTTTGCCGCCCAGGTGCGCCTGATAGAGGCCTTGCGGGCGGCTGCGCCGCCCAGGTGCGCCTGATGGCTAGCAGGCGAGGGATGGGGAGAGCGCGGAGCCGGGCGAGGCCCCGCGTGTGATGGAAGGCGGCAACCGAACGCTGGAAACAAACCGCACACCCGCAAAACCGCCCGTGCCGACGCTTGCCACCCGGACGTTGCTGCCTGTGCATGAGAACCCCCTTTCTGGAACCCTGCGGGAAAAAATTTTTTTTTGCTGATTGCAATTCCTCACGGCGCGTGAAAGCGCGAGGGCAAGGGCGCGGGTTTTGCGCCGCGCAGCGGGCCGCCGCCCGCCACTGGAATGTGCCCGAGCGGAGCGTA
>JACQDG010000158.1 GCA_016201185.1 Acidobacteriota bacterium
ATACCAAGAATTTCGGCGGCACGGGTCTTGTTATTGCGGGTGTGCTCGAGCGTCTTCAGGATCAGGCCCTTCTCGGCTTCCGCCACTGTGGCGCCCACGCGGAAGGAGACGCCGTTGTCGTCGCTTTCCGCCGGCGGGGTGGCCTGGGGTTTGAAAAAGCTCGTGGGGAGATGGGAACGAGCGATCGTTCCTTCCCCGGCCACGATCACACCTCTTTCCAGCACGTTCCGCAACTCGCGCACGTTACCCGGCCAATCGTGCTCCAGGAACCGCTCCATCACTTCCGGCGACACTCCCGAAACGCGGCAGGAATGCTTCTTGTTCAGCTCCCGCAGCAGTGCTTCAGTGATCAACGGAAGGTCTTCCTTGAGCGCCCGCAGCGGCGGCAGCGCGATGTGGAAAACGTTCAGGCGATAGTAGAGATCCTGGCGCAGTTGGCCGCGGCTCACGGCCTCCTCGGGAACCTTGTTGGTAGCCGCGAGCACTCGCACGTCGAGCTGCACTTCCGCTTTGGCCCCCAGCCGGCGGACCTTGCCATCCTCCAGCACCCGCAGCAGCTTGGCCTGGATCGAGGGCTGCATCTCGCCGATCTCGTCGAGCAACAGCGTCCCGCCCTGGGCCAGCTCGAAGCAGCCGGCGCGCCGCTCGGCCGCCCCGGTGAAGGCGCCTCTCTCGTGGCCGAACAGCTCGCTTTCCATCAGCGTTTCCGGAAGCGCCGCGCAGTTGATGGCCACAAATGGCCCTGCACTCGCCGTGCTGAGCTTGTGGATGGTCTGCGCCACCATCTCTTTGCCCGTCCCGCTTTCCCCGGTGATCAGCACGGAAGCGCGGCTGGGCGCCACCTGCTGGATCATGGCGAAGACCTGCTGCATGGCCTTCGAGCGGCCCGCCATCTCGCCCAGCACGCCGCTGTGGGCCAGCCGCCGCAGGAGCCGCTCCTTCTCCGCCGACAGGCTGCTTTGCTCGGCCGCCCGCCCCAGCAACACTTGCAGCGCGTGGGCCTGGATCGGCTTCTCTACAAACCAGAACGCTCCCAGGTCGTGCACCGTGGCCACGGCGTTCTCGATGCTCCCGAAGGCGGTCAGCACGATGGTGGGCGGCGCATGGCCCTGCTCCCGCAGCCGCCGCAGCAGTTCGAAGCCGTCCAGCCGGGGCATGTTCAGATCGGTGATGATGACGTGGGCCTGAAAGGCCTCGAGCTTCTCCAGCGCCTCCTGACCGTCAGCGGCAGTCTCCACCGCATAGCCCCACCCGCCGACCAGGGTGGCCAGCCCGTCCCGCTGGCTTTCCTCGTCGTCCACGATCAGCACGCGCCTGCGCGAAGGTCCTTCCATCGGCTCTATTCTACCTCTCGCTGCACCTTTACCTGAATTGACTTGGCCCCCACCCGTTCGCTACAGTTAAGTAGTGGCGGCGGTTACGCCGCCCGGTTGATGTACTCATTAAAGCAGACCGAAATTTGCTAATGGGGAGGCGGAAACAGGTCGGAAGACCTGTTTTTTGTTTTTTCAGGGGGTACAACTGCCCGAATCGATGAAACGGCAGGTCAAGATCACCCGCGGCATCGAGCCGCTGTTCGGAACCCGCGACGAGAATATCCGCCTGCTGGAGACGGCCCTCCACGTCTCGGCCCGCCTGCTCGAAGACAGCCTGGAAATCGAAGGGGAAGCCGGCCCGGTGAAGCGCGCCGAGGCCATCCTGGAAGACTACGTTTCGCTGGTGCGGGAAGGCCAGGCCTTTACCAACGGCGACATGAAGAACTACCTGCGCGTGGTCCTGGAGGACCCGGAGGTGAGCCTGCGCGCCTTGGTCGTGAGCGCGCGCCAGCGCAACTTCGGCAAGAAGTCCGTGGCCCCTCGTAGTCCCAACCAGATGCGCTACGTAGAGGCCATCGAACGCAACGACATGGTTTTCGCCATCGGCCCCGCAGGCACTGGCAAGACCTATCTGGCCGTAGCCATGGCCGTCTGGGCCCTGCTGAGCAAGCGCGTCAGCCGCATCATCCTAGCCCGCCCTGCCGTGGAGGCCGGCGAGCGGCTGGGCTTCCTGCCCGGCACGCTGCAGGAAAAGGTCGATCCCTATCTCCGCCCGCTCTACGACGCCCTGTTCGACATGCTGGAGGTGGAGAAGGTCGAAAAGTACCTGGAGAAGGGCCTTATCGAAGTGGCCCCATTGGCCTTCATGCGGGGCCGCTCTCTGAATGAGAGTTTTATCATCCTGGACGAGGCCCAGAACGCCACCCCCGAGCAGATGAAGATGTTCCTCACCCGCATGGGGTTCGGCTCAAAGGCGGTGATCACCGGCGACATCACCCAGATCGACCTGCCTGCCGGGAAGCGCAGCGGTGTGCTGGAGGCCATCGACATCATTTCCGGCGTGGAAGGAGTGAGCTTCGTCTACCTGAATGAGCGCGACGTGGTCCGGCACCCTCTGGTGCAGCGGATCATCAAAGCCTACGAGCAATACAATGAAGTCGTCCAGGAGCGCCCCTTCGCCCTGGAGCTGGATCAGACGCCCGTAGAAACCGCGGCGCCTGCTGCCGACGCGGCCGCCGCCGGGCCTTCCGCTGCCGCACCCGAGCCGGCCGCCTGAGGGCTCTTATGCTCCGCCCCACCCGCGACAACAGTGATGCCAACCCTGCCAACTGGTTCTTCAACCGCCAGCGATCGATATCCTTCGACAGGCAGGCCCTCATCCGTTTCGCCGTCCTAGTGCGCCGGCGGCTGGCGGGCAATCGGGAGTTTGCCGTGTGCGTCTCCTCCGATGCCGCGCTGCGCCGGGCCAACCGCCGATTCCTGGGAAACAATTACTCGACCGACGCACTGTCGTTTCCCGACGGCAGTGGCCGCCGCCTGGGCGACATTCTGATCTCGGCCGCCCGAGCCGAGCGGCAGGCGCGGCGTCTCGGGCATTCGATCGATATGGAAATGAAGGTGCTTCTGCTCCACGGCCTGTTGCATCTGCTCGGCTATGACCACGAGCGGGACGATGGCCAGATGCGCCGTCTGGAGCAGGTCTGGCGGCGCCGGCTGGGCCTGCCCGCCGGCCTGATCGAAAGAGCTGCGCGATGATCGCATTGGCCATCTTCCTGGCCGCGGCCTGCTGCCTCGCCCTGGCGCTGGCCTCCTACCTGCACCTGCTTTACTCGGAATCCGTGCGGCTGCGGCCGCGCGAGGCCGCGCGTTCCCTGCCGTTTTTCGAGGAAACCCTGTGCCCGCGGATGAAGCTGGAGCCGGAGGAGGGCGTGCGGCGCTTTGTAGCCGTCAAGCAGTGTCTTATTCTACTGTTGGCGCTCGACCTGGCTTACCTGCTCGGTCTCCGCCGCGGCCTCCATTTTGCGAGCTTACTCGAGGCCTTGGTCCTGGCCACGGGCCTGCTGATTCTCTTCGCCTACGTCGCTCCTCATGTGATGCTCACCCGAACCAGCGGCGCCTGGACCCTGCGGTTTTTGCAGCCCGCCCGCCTGCTCGCCGCCGCCGTCAAGCCGCTGCTGGTCGTTGTGGGCTTCGGCTATGGGATCGCCGACCTCGGCGCGGCATCCAGACCGGCGGAGACGGTTCCCACCGCCGGCGAGAACATCGACGCCCTGATCGATGCCGGCCAACAGGAGGGCCTGCTGGGCGAGGAGGACCGCAAGCTGATCCAATCGGTGGTGGAATTCGGCGATAAGACTGTGCGGGAGGTGATGACGCCCCGCCCGCGCATCGTAGCCATCGAAGCCGGCGCCTCGCTCCACGAACTGCGGCAAATGTTGATCGACGAGCAGTACTCCCGCATCCCGGTCTACGAAGAGACCATCGATTCCATCACTGGCTTCGTGCACGCCCGCGACATGCTCGAGATCGAAGAGGAGGAGCGCCGCTCCCGTCGCGTCAGCGAATTGCTGCGGCCCCTGCTGTTCGTTCCCGAGACCAAGCGCGTCAACGATCTGCTGCGCGAAATGCAGGAGAAGAACCTACACATGGCCCTTGTCATCGACGAGTACGGCAACACCGCCGGCCTAGCCACCATGGAGGACCTGGTGGAGGAGATCGTCGGCGAGATCCGCGACGAATCCGAGCCACTTTCCGACGTGGTAGAGGAGCCCGACCATAGCCTGATCGTCCCGGGCAACCTCGATCTGGCGCGGCTGGAAGACTTGACCGGCTTCCGCCGGGAGGAGGGCCTCGCGTCGACAACCGTGGCCGGCCTGGTGACCGAGCGGTTGGGCCACGTGCCTGCCGCTGGAGAATCACTCCGGCTGGACGGCCTCTCGATCGAGGTGCTGGCCAGCAACGGGCTGCGGGTCGAGCGGCTGCGCGTGCGCCGTGAGGAAGGACCCGGAAACGAGCTGCGAGACACGGCATGAAATCCGGCTTTGTCTCCCTATTGGGCCGGCCCAACGCCGGCAAATCCACACTGCTCAACCGCCTGGTCGGAACCAAGATCGCCGTGGTGGCCGACAAGCCCCAGACCACGCGGGAGACCATTCAGGGTGTGGCCCACTTCCCCGACGCCCAGGTTGTCTTTCTCGACAGCCCGGGCATCCACGAGCCCCGCAACAAACTGAACCGCCGCATGATGCGGGAGGTGAAGAACGCACTAGAAGCGCGCGACCTGCTCCTGCTGCTGGTGGATGCCACGGTCCCCTTCGGCCGGGGCGATGAGCGGGCCGTGGAGCTGGTCCGCTCGGCCCGCACCCCCGCCCTGCTGGCCTTGAACAAGATCGATCGCCTCGTCCGCAAAGATGCCCTGCTACCGTTGATCGACAAATACCGGACGATGCACGATTTCGAGGAGTATTTCCCCATCTCCGCGCTGACAGGCAAAGGAGTGGAGGAGCTTGTCCCCGCGCTGATCCGCCGGCTGCCGGAAGGGCCGCAGTATTTCCCGCCGGACTACATCACCGACCAGCCCTTGCGCCACCTCGCCGCCGAGTTGGTCCGCGAAAAAGTCATCCAAGAGACGCGCGAGGCCCGATTGGCGGGATAGCGAGTCGTTTCTGGAGGCGCTCGACTGGCGCCGCCAGATGGACTCCCGCGCCGGGGGGTAAAAACTCGTTGCGGCGTTATGCGAGCCGTCTTTCTTTTGTTGCTCCTTTCCCTTGTGGCCGCAGCGGTCTGGGCCGACAAGCCGCCCCTCACCGACGATATCCTTTACGACCGCGTCATTCGCAAGCTGGCCAACGACCCCGCGCTGAAGACGACCACCATCGAAGTCGTGGTGAAGGATCGCGTGGTCACCCTGCGCGGCATGGTCGACTCGGACAAGCTGCGGCAGAGGGCCGAGCGGGTGGTTCACAAGGTGGGCGACGTGAAAAAAGTCGTCAACGAGCTGCGCATCCGCCCGTAGCGGGCTGGTGAACGCGAAGGTATACTGAACACCATGAAGATGTCCTTCTTCCCCGGGAAGCTCTTCCTGGAATCCACCCCCAACGGCGCCTATGAATTGCGCTTCGGCGAAGAGGTGCAGACTTTTCGCTCCGAAAAGCAGGCCATTCAGGCCTTCCGGGACCTCCGGGCCAGGCTGGAAAAGGAGTTCCCTGCCCGCGAGCCCACGCTCGAGGAGCGCCGCGCCCTGCTCCACAAGGAGATCGCCGACGCCTCGATCGGCCACACCTCCCTGCGCAACGCCGGGCCCCGGAAAAAGACCGGTACCCGCACGTTTGGGTAGCGTGGGACGGGATGTGCGACCAACACAAGTTCGTCTTTGCGTTCGATAAGGCTTGCAGCACGAATCAGGCGGGCCAGATCGTGAGGCCGTGCTTGTAAGAGCGGTGTTCCTTGTACAGAATCATGTGGCTCGGGAAGACCGTGGCCTGCCACCCGGATAGGCTCTTCGCCACCAGCTTCAGCAGCTCCTTCACGGGCATTCCATCCTTCGGGACCTTTGCCTTCACGGCCAAGTGGTCGGGGTGAGGCTTCTGCGATTTCGGCGCCGCAGTCTCGAACCGCAGCAAGTAAGGCAGTCCACCTTTCATGCACTTCAAGAGATCGTATGCTGTGTACTCACTAGACTTGATCCAAGAGCAGAGCCAATCTTCGCGGATCGGATAGGTAGCGTCGAACCCGTCCGGCGCTTTGTTGGTTGTCTCTCGTTCGCGGCCCGGATCATGAGGACCGAAGCCGTTGCCGTTCCAGGCGCACTTTCCGGTCCCGGCCTTCCTGTAGTACTTGATGAGGGAATCTTCTGGCGCAAGGGCGGTCCAGTTGGGATGCACGAACAGGCACTTGAACCCCATGTCAGCGACGCTGATGTTCTTGCGCCCTGAAACCTTCTCGTGGTGTTCGGCGAGCCGCTTCTTCAAGCTATCGGCCTTGCCAACGTAGACGAGCGTGCCCTTGTGATAGAGTTGGTACACGCCCTGTCCGGATTCGAGAGCCTTAGTCTGGGCTTCTTTCAACGGGCCAACTTCCAGCATCTCAAAAGCGGCCACGAGTTGTGATGACAGGGCAGAGATGATGTCGATCTCGAACCGGTCGAAGCAGGGCACAGGTTGAACCATCGGTAAGTGCCCAACCTAGCACAGGCTCAGGTATTGAATCTACTGGGCGGTGAGCTCGTTGCTAATTCCTTCCGCGATAGTCTGTGCCGCCAGGTCGCGGTTGCGTTCCCTGGAGGAAGCTACGGTTCTGGGAAATCAACGCCGAAGGGTTAAGATGCTCTCGTAAAGCGTTGCCGTCTTCGCCGGACCGGTGCGTACCGAAGAATTGATTATGCTGTTCCCGACCCGCTTACCGCGGGCTACTTCGAGCCTTTCGGCCCTCAAACCCACGTCATCGCTCTCGGCCAAGTGCGCGAGAATCTCGTCGGTTCGGATATCCATACCTTGGACGATTGAGTTGCCGATGACAATCACGGCCACACCGCCTGGCGACAGAAGCCTTCTGAACCGGCGAAGGAACTCGTAGCTGTCATTGAAGTACGTCGCCAGGTAGTTCGCCCAGCCTCCACCGCCGTAATGGCCTTTCTCGGTATTCAGAGTCCGCAGTTTCCCTAAGGTGGCTTCCAGTTCCGGGAAGTCGAACTGCAATGGAATCGGCGGCAGGTCACGCACCGTCTGCCAAAACTTGCCGAAACTTGCTTGCTCAATTGCCTTCAGGCCATCTGGCGAGGTAGCGAAGCCGAGCCAGTAGAGCTGCGGCCGCGTGTTACGCAGATAGTGGTAATTGTTCGCGTAAGGGGGCGACGTCACGATGAGCTGAATGCTTCCTTCTTCAATGAGCCCATCGGCCGCAGCCCAGGACCCGGTGTGTACCTTTCCGACACCCGGCGGAGGGCAGTCCCGCTGGAGGGACGCAATGTCCTCGGCCATATCGTCCAGTTTGCCGGCGATCATCTCGAAAACATCGGCATCTTCGACCAAGGCTTTTCCCACAGCCGGACGTGACGTAAGACTCGGCTCGTAGCTGTAATTTGAAAACTTCACCATCACAGAACTGAAAGCAAGCAGGAAGAGTTCTCTAAGTTGCTCGGATTTCAGTTTGTGGATCCATCCCAGTGCGCGGAGAACTTGGGCCAGAACGCGGGGACTGTAAAAGAGGATGCGCGAGTGAAATCCCGCAGGCTCGGCGGCAGGAGCAGCAGTAGGCGCTTCTCTCCGGAAGCGGTCCGCCGTGCGGCGGACCTCGGCAACCCGCAGTCGAGCCGCCTCCAGCTTGGCGTGCGCCGCGAAAGCGGCGTACGGGTTAATTTCAAAGCCCATTGCTTCGTACGCGACGCCGCGCCGGACCGTCTCCAAAAGCGTTGTGCCCACACCGGCGAAGGGATCTACAATAAGTCCGCCATCCGGGGCATGCTTGTCGATGGCTTCGGCAACAAAGGCCGCCGAAAACCCGGCAATCCATGGAACCCAGCGATGGATGCCGGATGCGCGGTTTTCAGTAAAGGCCGGGTCGGAGAAGGCGGACCTGTTGACCTTCAAGTCAAGCATGAGAGTGCGGGCGGCGACCTTGGGTCTTTGTGCGGGAAGCGCTACGGCGCCAAAGGATCTTATGGGATGGGACATGCCCGCCTCTATAGGTCCTGCAAACCGAGGGGTAAGCTCATCTGGCCGCCCCGTATGTCTTCCAGTAATCGGTCGAGGGCGAGCCGAATCACCTCTGCTTTTGCCACGTGCCGGTTCCTGGATACCGTATCTAGCTCCAAGGCCTGTTCCTGACGAAGGTACAGGGTAATGGGTCGGCCCTTCCTTTGCACGGTTCTTGTCTTCTTCCTGGTCAAAGGAACCCTCGTAATCAAGTGTCAACTGGTGTAAATATATCACGTCCGCAGTGCCTGTCCAATGTTTTTTTCGACACAATGCCTTCAATAGTTTAGGGAGCGTAACGCGGGCTCTGCTAAGGCCAGCATGTGGTACATTAAGTTCCAACCAACCCTGAATACACTTTGCGTGAGGAGAAACTATGCAGCGGCTCAAGGGTGCTAGAACTTCACGACGCAGCTTTCTCCAGACTGTCGGCGGGGTGGCCTCCTTATCTGCCCTGGGCAAAGGCGCCCAGCAGCCGCGTGGCTCTGAGCTCGGCCGGACGATCGG